>NZ_JAKSYN010000084.1:0-39570 GCF_022829565.1 Methylobacterium sp. J-001 | reverse complement strand
CTGGCCCTGTGAAATCAGAACGTCCGCCTGACGTAGCTTCGCGACGATCTCCTCGGGCTTCGGGTGCTTTGCCATCTCGTCCGTCCTCCAGGCTCAAAAGCCATACCAAAGGGCGGACCACTTCAATGGGGGCTGACCAGTTCAGGCAATTGAGGCGATGGCGCCCGTCCTTATCGAAAAGGTTAGGCAAGCGGACCACGAGGCTGAGATTCGCCGTCAGAAATGGTTAGAGGAGGTGGAGCGGCGCGAGCGCGATGAGGATCGTAAGCGGGTAGTTCAGTCTGTGATTGACAGCCAGGGCGAGCTTCAGGAAATTATCAGCCAGTGGTCGCGCGTCGTCAGCATCGAGCAGTTTCTAAAGGGCGTCAGGGCGCGAGCGGAATGCCTCCCGAATGAGGATAAGGAGCAGATCCTTTCGCGTATCGATCTTGCAAGGGATTTCATCGGCGCTCAGGACCCGCTCGACTTCTTTCGCGTCTGGAAGACGCCGGAAGAACGATACGTGCCGCGCTTCACGGCTTCAAACGATGGCTGATAGGCGAAGCTGAAGGCAAGCCGCAGGGCTGCCGCAATACGTTCGCGAAACCTGCCGTTCAGCAATGCGCTTGTTGCCGCCGTCAAGTTGAAGTCAAGAGCACTTCGGAAACAGACGATTCGTCAGTCAAGGTTTCTGCTCTGGGGGGGGCTGAAATTGACATTGGGCTCACGCGGTCTGAACCGCCGCTCGTGACCCTTCTCGGGCTTTCGAAGCGTTTGCTTGCCGGCAGTCTGGGCACCCTCTACGGCCGAACCTTGCCGAGAGCGGACCAGCGGCTTTCAGCCCCAAAGGTTGAGACGCGGCCGCTCGGTTGCAGATCTAGGCCGACACGACGCGCGATGCGTGTTGAGTTTGACCGACTGCTGATGCCTGGCCGCCACTCTGGTCGTGGAGATCCGTTCCGGCCGTTTCCGGCATGAGCAGCGCCGCGCAGAAGGCGACCCCGTAGGCGCAGAGGGCGCAGGCGCCCATTGCCGTCCCCAGCGGCAAGCTCGCGGCCAGGATGCCCACCGTGGCGGGCACGACCGAACCGAAGCCTCGACCGCCCCCGAGGCAGAAGCCCTGGCCGCTCGCCCGGATCGAGGTCGGGAATAGCTCCGCGAAGGTCGGCAGCATGCCCGAGGCCAGGGCCCCCTGGAACGCACCCAGGAAAAAGCTCAGGACGATGGTCGTGGTGAGGCCGATCGGCGCGAGCAGAAGGATCGCGACATTCCCGGACTGCAGCACCAGGAAGGTCATGAAGGCCGGGCGGCGGCCGATCCGGTCCGAGAGCCAGCCGTAGAGCAATGGGCCGACGAGGGAGCCGAGGATGTTCATCGCGAGGTAGCCGGTGCTCGACTTGATCGAGAGGCCGAGTGCCGTGCGCAGGTAGGTCGGCAGCCACGTGATCATCACGTAGGCGCCGCCGAAGATGCCGGTCGACATGATCGCGGCGGCAGCCGTACGTCGCAGGTGCCGGCCGGTGAAGATCGTCCAGAATGGCGGTGGCACGACGCCAGCGCGCTGTGCCGCCCGTGCCTCGGCGTAGATGCCGGATTCCGGGACGAGCCGGCGGATGAAGAACACGAGGCCTGCCGGAATGATGCCGATGGTGAAGAAGACGCGCCAGCCCGTTTCCTCGGAGAACAGGGACGCGATGACCGGAAGCAGGCTGACCGAGATCGCGTAGCCGACCGCGTAGCTGCTCTGGACGGAGGCCGCGACGCGTCCGCGCAGGGCCGGCCGGATCACCTCGCTGATCAGGACCCCGCCCACCGCGGCCTCGCCCCCGTAGCCGAGGCCCTGGAGGAAGCGGACGAGGGCGAGGGACCAGACGTCGCTCATGAACGCGGCCAGGCAGGTGAAGCCCGCGACCATCAGGATGGTGACCTGCAGGATCCTGACCCGACCGATCCGGTCGGCCAGGATGCCGGCGGCCCAGCCGCCGACCGCGGCCCCGGCGAGGGAGGCCGTGGCGAGGTATCCGGCCTCGGCCTGCGTCAGGCCGAGCGTCGCGATCAGCGCCGGGATGACGAGGGCGTAGATCGTCGTGTCCATGGCATCGAGGCCGAACCCCGCGAAGCAGGCCCAGTAGGTGCGGCGCTCGGTCTGATCGAGCGTGTGGTACCAGCCGAGCTTCATCATGACGCGTCTCCTCCGGCCATACTGGATCGTGCGCCGCCCGGGCTGCCGGCCGGGCGGGCTGCACGGTTCAGCCGGTACCGTCTCTTCGCGGACGGTCGCCGGCCTCTGTCTCGGCGTTCGTCAGTCCTGCGGATCGTCCACGTATTCGAGACCGGCGGCAGCCAGCGGCCCGCGCATCGCGTAAAGGTCGAGGCCGAGTTCGCCGGCCGCGAGCCGGGCGCGCTTGGCGACCTCGTTGGCGGCCCGCGCGTCCGCCTGCGCGGCGACGGCCTCGGCGTCGGCATGGGGCACGACCACGACGCCGTCATCGTCCGCCACGATCGCGTCCCCCGGCCGGACCAGGGCGCCGGCGCAGACCACGGGGACGTTGACGCTGCCCAGCGTCGCCTTGACCGTGCCCTTGGCGGAGATCGCCCGCGACCAGACCGGGAAGCCCATCTCCTTGAGCGTGCGCACGTCGCGGCAGCCCGCGTCGATCACCAGGCCGACGCCGCCGCGCGCCTTCAGCGAGGTGGCCAGCAGGTCGCCGAACATGCCGTCAGTGTTGTCGGTCGTACAGGCGACTACCAGGACGTCGCCGGGGCGGCACTGCTCGATGGCCACGTGCAGCATCCAGTTGTCGCCGGGCTGCGCCAGCACGGTCACGGCGCTGCCGGCGATCGCGGCGCCCTCCCAGATCGGGCGCATGTAGGTCTTCAGGAGGCCGGTACGCCCCTGCGCCTCGTGGACCGTGGAGACGCCGTGCCGGGCGAGCGTCGCGGCGACGGCCGGCGCGACGCGGGGGATGTTGCGGACGACGACGGTCCTCATGCCAGTTCCTCCAGCGTCATCGGGAAGAGGCGCTGATAGGCCTCCCCGTAGGTCATCGCGGTTCCGGAGTTGCGGCCGCCCTGGACGCCCCGGTTGAGCGCCACGCGGGTGTAGTATTCCCAGAGGTGCTTCTGG
This sequence comes from Methylobacterium sp. J-001, assembly GCF_022829565.1. Taxonomy (NCBI): domain Bacteria; kingdom Pseudomonadati; phylum Pseudomonadota; class Alphaproteobacteria; order Hyphomicrobiales; family Methylobacteriaceae; genus Methylobacterium; species Methylobacterium sp. J-001. The sequence continues at coordinate 36,464 of NZ_JAKSYN010000084.1, read as the reverse complement.
GCGGCGAGCACCTGGAACGCGCGGAACTTGGTCTCCCACACGGCATCGATGTTCAGGATGACCTGGGGCTTGAAGTTGCACTGCTCCGGCTGGTGCGGCTCGAACAGAAACACGGGCGGCGCGGCGTAGCTGCGGTCCGGGTCCGGCTTGTGCCCGGCGGCCTGGGCGATCACCCGGGCCTCCTGCGCCACGTGGGCGGCGACCGGATGGTCGAAATTGTAGGGGTCTTCCAGGGCGTGGGTCAGCACGAAGGCCGGACGCTCCTCCCGGTAGACGTCGACGAGCCGGTCGAGGACGGCCTCGCCGACGCGCAGGGGATAGTCGCCAACGTCGAGGAACTCGATTTTGGCGCCGAGAATGCCGGCCGCCTCCTCGGCCTCGGCGCGGCGCTGGGCCTTCACATCCTCGATCCGCACGCCCGCCTTCTTCCAGGCCCATTGGCTCTCGCCCCGCTCGCCGAACGACAGGCAGACGATCTTCATCCGGTAGCCCTTGCGTGCGTGCAGGGCGATGGCGCCGCCAGCGCGCCAGACGAAGTCGCCCGGATGGGCTGTCACCACGAGGCCCGATCGCGCTGCGGCCGCCATATCTCATCTCTCCCGGAGCGTGCGTCGCCTCTCGCGCACTATTGTGCATGCAGAGCTATCGCCGGCCGCCAGAGCAAACAAATGATTAGATTGAGGCTATTCATGCGCGTCATCGAATAATGCCTGCGGGTTCGGGCATGCCGGCGCAATGCCATCCGGGCGGTTCCTTCCTGCCGGGCGAGCGGCGCGGTCAGAGCGCGTTGAAGTACGCCCGGATCATCCGGGCCAAGCTTTCCGCCACCGGTGACAGGGTGTGATTGCGGCGCGTCACGATGCCGATCGTCCGCGCGATGCTCGGCGCCCGGAGCGGCACGGCGACGATCTTTCCCTCTTCGGCGGCCTGAAAGGCGAGGCGCGGCACGACGGTCACGCCCAGGCCCCCGCGCACCATGCCGATGGCGGTGGCGACGCGGTGCACCTCGTAGGCCCAGGTCACGTCGGCGTAGCGTCCCCCCAGCCCCGCCGCGATGAGCAGGTTGTTGCCGGTCTGCTCCCCGATCCTGATGAGAATTTCACGGTCCAGCTCGGACCACGTCACCACCTTTGCGTCTGCGAGCGCGTGATCGGCCCGGCACACCAGCACGAAGGCTTCCTGGTGGATCGGGGTGATGTCGAGGTCGTAGTGCTGCGCCGACATGATGGTGATGCCGAATTCGGCCTCGCCCGCCCGCACGCGCTCGATGATCGCGGTGGCTGATTGATCGAGGACGCGCACTAGCACGCCCGGGTGAGCGGCGCTGAAGCCCCGCAGGATGGCGGGCAGGTGGTGACCGGCGATCGTCGGCAGGCAGCCGAAGCGGACGACGTCCTGGCTCTCGCGGCCCTGCCGCCGCAGGGTTCCGAAGATCTGGGACAGCTCGTCGACGATGCGCTGCGCGCTCGGCAGAAGCTCGACGCCGGCGGGCGTCAGCGTCACCTGCCGCGTCGTCCGTGCGACGAGCCTGACGCCGAGTTCGTCCTCCAGCTTCTTCAGGCGGTGGCTCAGGGCGGCCTGCGAGAGGCTGAGGCTGGCCGCGGCCCGGTTGAAGCTCCCCCAGTTGGCGATACTGAGGAAGGCCTGAAGGCCCAGGAAGTCGATCCGCTCCATCACCCCTCGCCGTCGAAACGCGGCGCCAGCATTCGCACGGACGGAGAGGCCGCCGATACGGATCGGCCCGCTGCCGGCCGACCACAAGGCGACGCCGCGGATGCCGCCGAGGCTCAGGCGAAGAGGCCGGTGCAGACCGCGCGCATGTCCGGGACCGCCTCCAGTTTTCGGACGGCGGACACGATTCGCCCGACCCGGTCGCGCGGCAGCCCGGCGAAGTCGGCGCAGCCCTCGAACTTGGCCACGGTGTCGTCGAAGCTCATCGGCTTCTCCGGGCTGCCGCGGGCGAAGTCACCCTGACCCGAGATGGCGCGCCCGTCTGTCAACTGCACCTCGACGTAGCTACGCATCTTGTCGGCGCCGGCCGCGTCCGCGTCCGGGTTGTTGTAGAAGGTGACCCGGTCGATCATGGCCTGCAGCTCTGGCCGGTTGACCACGTCGTCCTGGAACTGCCCGAGCCCCGCCTTGCCGAGCACCAGCAGCACGGCCATGCAGTACTCCATGCTGAACTTGGCCTGCAGGCCCGTCCTGGGCCGGTGGTGGATCAGCGTGTTGAGCATCTGCCGGTTGGTGCCGACCCGGACCTGAGCCACCTCCTGCGGCCGGATGCCGTGCTGCGCGATGAGAGCCGCCATCACGTCCATGGCGGGGTGCGTGAGCGAGCCTGAGGGATACGGCTTGATCGACACGCCGGGCGAGAGCAGCGACCACGGCCGGCCCAGGCGGCCGACGATTGCCCCGGGATCCCAGCCGCCCCCGAAGGCGGCGAAGAAGCCGCGTTTGGCCTCGAGGATGTCCTCGGCCGCCGTCCAGCCCAGGGCCGCGAGGTCGGCCGCCACGATGCCCGCCTCGGCGCTGTGGCCGGCCTGGAACGGCTTGGTCATCGTACCGAAATTCTCACGCAGGCCGCCGGCCTCCGCGCCGACCACCCCGAAGGCGTTGCGCAACTGCTTGGCGTCGAGGCCGCGCAGCTTCCCCGCGGCCGCCGCCGAGCCGAACACTCCGCACATGCTGGTGGAGTGGAAGCCGCTCTCGTAGGAGCGGGGCGCAATCGCCTCGGCGAGCTTCGTAGCGACCTCGACGCCGAGATGGTAGGCCAGCATGAAGTCGCGGCCGGACTTGTTCAAGGCTTCCGCCAGTGCCAGGGCGGGAGGCAGAGTCGGCACCGTGGGGTGGGTCAGCAGACCGTAGACGCGGTCCTTCGCGACGGCGAGCTGCGTGTCATCGAAATCGTCGGCGTGGATGGCGACGCCGTTGGCGAAGGCGGCGAAGCGCGGGGCGGCGTGCTGATCCGTTCCGAGCACGGTGGACAGCCCGTTCAGGACGCCGAGCTCGGCGAGGTAGCGATGCACGATCGGGCCAGTCGCGGCCTTCTGGCCGGCGATGGCGAGGCCGAGCGCGTCGAGGATGTGCTGCTTGCCGAGCGCGATCAGCTCCGGCGGCAAGTCCTCGTAGCAGGTCGCAGTCACGAACGCGGCTGTCTCCGCCGTCACCTCGGCGGTGCCGGCCGGCGCGGCCGGCGTGTCGGCGGCGAAGGCCCGTCGGGGCGCGACGGGCAGGAGACTCATCCCGGCGCCGAGCGCCGCCAGGCCGGACAGGAATCGCTTGCGGCTCAACGTCATCGTCGGATCCTCCTGGCTCAGCTCTCGTCGCCTGGCGCGGAACGCACCGCCCCTGATGCGCTCATGGGTTCGCTCAGCTCAGGCGCAGCAAGGCCGCGACATCGCGCATAGTCCCAACCGTCTCGAGGGCGAGGACGGCTTCGATGAGCCGGGACGTCTTGTCCGCGCCGAGGACCGGCGCCATCAGGTCGCGGCACTTGGTGATCACCTCCGCGCGCGGCATCGGGTTGTCGGCCGTGCCGCGGACCGCGAGCACCTTGTCGGTCAGCACCGTCCCGTCGTTCAACACGATCTCCACGATGGCAGCGCGCGCCGGTTCGAGGCGCTCCAGCTCGTCGCTCGGGATCAGCCGGACCTTGGTGCGCAGACGCAGGACCGTCGGATCGACCATGCGGTCCTTATCGTGCGCCGCCTGGAACGAAGCCGTCCCATCGAGCAGCATGATCGCCACCATGTGCTGGAGGCAGATGTCGGGCATGTCGCGGTTGTCGACGACCCGCGCCTCGGTGTGGGCCATGCGGACGGCAACCGAGGTCACCGCTTCGGGGTCGATGCGACGTCGCTGCAGGATGTTGCTCAGGGCATCCAGCGGCGCCTGGATCGGGGAGCCCACGGTCCATTTCTTGATGTTGGTGCGTGCGATCTCGTAGCGCGCGCCGAGTTCGGCCGTCAGCTCATCCAGGCGGGCATCGGGCGCGTAGGCTAGGAAGTAATTGTCGGCACCCGAGAAGATGTCGTCGATGCCGGTGCATCCGGCCTTCACCATCAGCGCCGCGGTGAGGCCGCTGCGCGCGGGCATGCCGGCGAACACGAAGGATTTCTCGATGTGCTGCGTGTCGCGCGTCCAGGCGCCGATGCCGGAGGATTGCTGGGCCGCGTAGTCGAGCACCCAGCGCATCCGCTGTGCGTCGAGCCCGGCGGCGCAGGCGGCGGCGGCCGCGGCCCCGAAGGTGCCCGCGATAGCGTGGGTGCTCTTGTGGCTGGTGTTGCGGAACGGGATCGCGTCGAAGCTGAGGGTGACCCGCGGGCCGACGTCGTAGCCCAGCGTCACGGCGCGCAGGAAGCGCGTTCCGTCGATCCCGAACTTCTCGGCGGCGGCAAGGGCCGCCGGCACGATCGGCGCGCCCGGATGAGATTGCGAGAACTCGTTCGAGTCGTCGGTCTCGTCCGAATGCGCCAGCATGCCGTTGACCAGGGCTGCCACGAGTGGGTCGGCCGTCGTTTTGGCAGCAACGAGGGTAGCCTCGCCCGAACCGCCGTAAGAGGCCGCGAAGTTGTAGGCGGCCTTGGCCGGCAGCAGGCCGGAGCCCGACACCATGGCGGCGAACGTGTCGAGGATGTGGTGCTTGGCCGCCTCGACGACCGCGTCTGGCAAGGCCCGGTCCCCGGCCTCGGCCATGTAGGCGCTGAGCTTCGCCATGACCGGACTGATCGTGCCTGTGGCCGCCAGGGCGCGCAACGGCGCGGTTCCCAGGATGGCAGCGGCGGCGCCGCGCAGCAGGGCCCGGCGGCTCGCCTGCATCGGATTGGTTCTCGGTGACATCGGGACTCCGGGCGGTTCGTGCAGCGCGCGGCTCAGGCGCGCTCGGGGATCGGCGAAAGGACGGGCTCGCCCGCGAAGAAAGCGGCGAGGTTGGCCACGACCTGATCGATTGTCGCCTCCAGAGTCTCTGGCGAGCGGCCGGCGATGTGGGGCGACAGCACGACGCTCGGCAGCGCGCACAGGGCTTCCGGCACCGCAGGCTCGCCCTCGATCACGTCGAGGGCCGCCCCGGCGAGGCGGCCCGCCCCCAGGGCCTCGATCAGGGCCTCGGTGTCCACGACCGAGCCGCGCCCGACATTGACGAGGAAGCCTGTGGGGCCAAGGGCGTCGAGGGCCGCGCGGCCGACGCAGTGGCGGGTCGCGGCGCCGCCCGGCAGCGCCACGAACAGCACGTCCGCCCAGGCACAGAGATCGCCCAGGCTCGACGCGTAGTCCCACGGCGCGTCAGGGACAGGCCGGCGGTTGTGGTAGCGAACCGCCATGTCGAAGCCGGCGCAGCGCCGGGCGATTCGGCTGCCGATCCCGCCAAGCCCCAGGATCCCGGCGCGCTTGCCCTGCGCCCCCGGCCGGGCGGTCCCGCCCTCCCGCCAGCGGCCCGCCCGCACGGCGGCATCGAACCGCGGAATGTCGCGCAGCACCGCCAGGAACAGGCCCAGCGCGTGATCGGCCACGCAGGCCGCGTTGGTGCCGGTGCCGTGCGTGATGACGATCCCGCGCGCCCGGGCCGCCGTCAGGTCGACACCCTCGTAGCCGACGCCCTGCGCGCAGATGATGCCGAGATCCGGCAGCGCGTCGATCAGGCCGGCCGGGATCGGCGTCGTCCCGTTCGTCACGATGGCCCGGATGCGTTCGCCCGCCCGCGCGGCGACCTCAGCGCGGGCCTCGGGCGTGAGGGCTTGGTGCACGGTGAAGTGCGCCTGCAGCCGGTCGAGGGCGAAGGCCGCGAGGTCGATCGCCAGCAGCACGTCCGGCCTGAGCTCGTCCGCCTTGTCCCGTGATGCTTCACTGCTCATGTGCTTCGCCGCCTCGGAGGTTCACGGGGTCGGCCCGACGGGGATCCGGTGCAGGCGGTCGGGTCCGAGTTCGGACAGGGTGTTCACGCCGAGCAGGCCCATGTTGCGGACGACTTCGTCCTTCAGGATCGCGATCGCGCGCTCGACCTCGGGCTGGCCGCCGACCGCGGCGGCGTAGAGGAACGGCCGTCCGACGAACACGAAGGCGGCGCCCAGCGCCAGCGCCTTCAGCACGTCGGTGCCGCGGCGGAAGCCGCTGTCGATCATCACCGGGATCGTGCCGCCGAGCGCCGCGACGACCGCCGGCAGGGTGCGAAAGGGCGAGACCGTCGCGTCGAGCTGGCGGCCGCCATGGTTCGACAGGATCACGCCGTCGGCCCCGAGATCCCGGGCCACGACGGCGTCGGCTGCCGCCATGATCCCCTTGATGACGAGCCGGCCGCGCCAACGCTTTCGCACCAGCCGCAGGTGGTCCCAGCACAGGTGGTCACGGTTGCCGAAATCCCGCAGCACCGAGGCGGACAGGATCGGCGCCCCCCGCACCGCGTAGGAGTTCTCGAAATGCGGCATGCCGTGGCGCACCAGCGTGCGCAGGAACGTGCCCGCGGTCCAGCGCGGGCGCGAGAGCCCATCGAGGGCCAGCCGCAGGCTCGGCCGGAGCGGCGTCGAGAAGCCGGTGCGGGTGATGTTCTCGCGGTTGCCGGAAATCACGGTGTCGACGGTCACGACCAACGTGCCGAAGCCCGCCTTCGCCACCCGGTCGACCAGGGCCGCGATCCGGTCGGGCTCGGCGGGCAGGTAGGCCTGGAACCACGCGTCCGGGTTGTGCGGGATCACGTCCTCCATGCGGATGAGGGAAGAGCCGCTCATGATCATCGGCATCCGCGCCGCCCGCGCGGCCGCGGCCAGCACGATGTCGCCGCGATAGGCGGCGAGCGCGCTCAGGCCCATCGGAGCGATGCCGAACGGCGCGGCATAGTCCCGGCCGAGCAGCGTCGTGGCGGCCTTGCGCGCCCCGACCCCAACCAGGACCCGTGGCACGAACCCGACCTCCCGAAGCGCCCGCCGATTGTCGTCGAGCGCCGCGTTGGTCTCCGCGGCGCCCGCGATGTAGCCGAACACGGGCCGCGGCAGGTGTCGCCGCGCCGCCGCCTCGTAATCCGCCAGGGCCAGCGCGACGGGCTTGCCGCGCCGGCGCGTGCCGGCGGCCGTCTCGGTGGCCGCCGTGCCGGGGATCGCTTCCGTGTGGCCGGGCAGTTTCTGGGCGCCTGACGCCATCGATCTTCCGTTCGGTGCTGGGCCGGTTGTCCCGACGCCCGCAAGACAGCCAAGTCTGAGCCCGTACTTCACAAGTGTGTAAGATTGGCTGCCCGCTGTCTATAGGTGCAGGCGTCCCGGCGCCGTCGAGGCATGCGGCGAATGACGAAGCGGGACACCCGTTTGGGCGTCAGGACCTGTAACAGAGCCGAATCTTTGCTGATCGACGGTTCGTTGTAGACAGAAGCCGTATTTTCCCTCGGCGCTGCCGAGGCTGCATCAAAAAATTCATATTCGTGCATTGCGGCCGCATCCGTGGCGAGCCATCAAAGGCGCCGGAGTCAAGCTGGAGGACGCCGATGAGCCGCGACTGCCTCGCCCCGAAAGTCCCCGAGCCGCCGACCTTCGCGCTGCCGGACGGCGCCTGCGACAGCCACACCCACGTGTTCGGGCCCTACGCCCGCTACCCCCTGGCGGAGGACCGCAGCTACACACCGCCGGAGAACGACGGCGCGGCCCTGCTGCGTCAGCTCGGCGCCATGGGTCTCGCGCGGTGCGTGATCGTCACCGCCAGCGCCTATGGGGTCGATAACCGCGCCATGCTGGATGCACTCGCGCTGGCCCCCGACCGCCTGCGCGGCGTCGCGGTCCTGGCCGAGGGCGTCACCGAGGCCGAACTCGATGCCCTGACGGCGGCTGGCGTGCGTGGCGTGCGCGTCAACCTGTTCCGGCGGGACGGCCATCAGGTCTACCGCAACGGCATGGGGCTGGAGGTTTTGAGGGCGCTCGCGCCGCGGCTGAAGGCGCGGGGCTGGCATCTCCAGGCCTGGCTGCACGCGCCGGACCTGCCCGAGCTCTGGCCGGCGCTGGCCGCTTGCGGCATGCCGGTGGTGATCGACCATATGGGCCGCATGAGCACGGCCCGGGGCATCGACGATCCGGGCTTCGCACGGCTGTGCCGGCTGGTGGCGGACGGGGTGGCCTGGACCAAGATCTCGGGGGCGGACCGCCTCACCGTGGCAGGTCCCCCCTACGACGACGTGGACCCCTTCGCGGCCGCCCTGATCGCGGCCAATCCGGAGCGGCTCGTCTGGGGCAGCGACTGGCCGCACATCAACTATTTCGGCGGCGCGACCGACCGGGGCGTCCCGTCGGATGTGGATCTCCTGCGGGCGCTGCGGCGCTGGACGGATGACCAAACCCTGAGCCGCATCCTGGTGGACAACCCGGCCGCGCTCTACGGCTTCCCGTGAGCGGCGATGCTACCGGGACCCCGCGCCTTCCGGTATCAACGGCTGGTCGGCGGGCGGACAGGCCGGATCATGCGTTTCATAGATGTGAATAATCGCAGCGCGGTGCGGCCCTCGTGACCCTGCGCGCGGACATCCCGCCCGAGGCGCAGGGCGCGGCCGTCAAGTCGGCCCGCCGCGTGGTCGAGGTGCTGGAGCATTTCGATCGCGTCCAATGCCCGCAATCGCTCACTGAGATCGCCCTGGCGCTGGGCTACCCGGCCTCCAGCACCCTGGCCCTGCTCAAGAGCCTACTCGCCGTCGATTATCTCTCGTACGACTTCGAGCGCCGCACCTACAGCCCGACCATGCGGGTCGCCATGCTGGGCGCCTGGGTTCAGGCCTGCGTGTTCCGCGACGGGGTGCTGATCCGCCTGATGGAGGCGCTGCAGGAGGCGACCGGCGAGACCGTCGTGCTCGGGATGCAGAACGACCTCCACGTGCAGTACATTCACGTGGTCCAGGCGCGCCATCTCCTGCGCTATCACCTGCATCCCGGCACGTTCCGGCCGATCCACTCCACAGCCGCCGGGCGCATGCTGCTGGCGCACCAGTCCCGCGACGCGATCGCCCGCCTCGTCCGTCAACTCGACCGGCGCGCCGGAGTGACGCTGGACCTGGATGCCTTCTGGGACGGCCTCCAGGAGGTCCGCGCCGCCGGCTTCGCGTGGTCGGCCAATCAGGTGACCGAGGGCGCCGGGACCATGGCGGTGCTCGCACCCAAGATGGCCGACGGGCGGGCCACCGTCCTCGGCGTCGCCGGCCCCCTGTCGCGGCTCGAGCCGAACCGGGAGCGGATCCTCGCGAGCCTGCGCACCATCGTCGGGCCGCCTCTCGCCGATCCTAAAAATTCACGGTTGTAAATTTTTTGGAAGTAAGCGACCCTCCGGTCAACGCACGCTGATGCGCCGGATCCCGCGGGACCCGCGCCGGACAGACGGGAGGAGCGGATGACGAGCGGCATCGCCGAGCTTCAGGGGAAGCGCTACGACCTCGACCTGCCCTCGATGCGCGATCGGGTCTCGCCCAAGGAATGGGAGGCGCGGGTCAACCTCGCGGCCTGCTACCGGCTGGTCGCGCTTTGGGACATGACCGACATGATCGCGAACCACATCTCGGTTCGCGTCCCCGGCGAGCCGGAGCACTTCCTGATCAACGCCTACGGGCTGCTCTACGAGGAGATCTCGGCGTCGAACCTCGTCAAGATCGATTTCGACGGCAACATCGTCGACAAGCCCGATTTCGATTACGGCGTGAACCGCGCCGGCTTCGTGATCCACAGCGCGGTCCACCGTGCCCGGCACGAGGTCGATTGCGTGATCCACACGCACACGCCGGCCGGCATGGCGATCTCCGCCATGAAGTGCGGCCTCCTGCCGATGACCCAGACGGCGATGCGCTTCTCGACCGTCGCCTACCACGATTACGAGGGCGTGGCGGTCGATCTCGACGAGCAGAAGCGCATCGTGGACGATCTCGGCGAGGCCGACCTGATGATTCTGCGCAACCACGGCCTGCTTGTGGTCGGTCCGACCGTGCCGCAGGCCTTCAGCAACATCTACCGCGCGGAACTCGCCTGCAAGGCGCAGCTCATGGCGATGGCGGCGAGCACTGACCTCGTCCTGCCGTCGGATGAGGTCATCGCCAAGACCAACCACCTCTACCGGCCCGAGGTGCGCCGCCCGTTCGGCGTGCTCGAATGGCCGGCGCTCCTGCGCAAACTCGACCGGATCGACCCGACCTACCGGGATTGATCGCCGTGACCGCGGCTCACCCCGGCACGGTGATCGAGGCGCTGGCGGATTACGCGGCCGCCGAGTGCGAGCGATCGCTGCCGGCGGACGTACTGCACCACGCCAAGCGCGCCCTGATCGACTGGTTCGCCGCGCTCCTGCCGGGCGCGCAGCTCCCGCCCGCGACCCTGCTGGCCGCGGCGCTCGCGGACGAGTTCGGGGCGGAAGGCGGAGCCGTGGTGTACGGCACCGGGCGCCGAGGGCCCTTACGCACGGCGGCGCTGATCAACGCCACCGCCTCGCACATCATCGAGTTCGACGACATCTTTCGCGATGCGATCTACCATCCCGGCTGCCCGGTGATCGGCGCGGCGCTCGCGGCCGCGCAGGCATCCGGCGCCGACGGCGCGGCTTTGCTGCGCGCCATCGTGATCGGCTACGAGGTCTCGACGCGCATCGGCGTGGCGGTGCAGCCGTCGCACTATCGCTACTGGCACACGACCGGCACGATCGGCACCTTCGGGGCCGCCGCCGCGACCGCTGCCCTGCTCGGCCTCGATGCCGGGCGCATGGCCCACGCGCTGGCCACCGCCGCCACGATGGCGGCCGGGCTTCAGCAGGCCTTTCGCTCCGACGCCATGTCGAAGCCGCTCCATGCCGGGCACGCCGCGGAGGCCGGAGCGCTCGCCGCCCTGGCGGCCAGCCGCGGCGTCACCGGCGCCCTCGACGTGCTGGAGGGTGAGGCCGGGTTCGGGGCCGCGATGAGCCGGGGCGCGGACTGGGCGCGCGCCGTCGAGGATCTGGGGCGCCGCTACAACATCTGCGCCATGACGTTCAAGAACCACGGCTGCTGCGGCCACGCCTTCGCGGCCATCGACGCCGCCCTGGCGCTGCGGCCGAATCTCGACCTCGACGCCATCGCGGCGATTACCATCGGCACCTACCGGACGGCCCTCGACGTCACCGACCGGCGCGCGGTCGCAACGCCCTTCGAGGGGCGGTTCTCGACGCCCTTCACAGTGGCGAGCGCCGTGGTCCACGGCAGCGTTCGGCTCGATGCGGTCTCGCCGGAGCGCCTCGCCGATCCGCGGGTCCAGGCGCTGATGCGCCGCGTCGCGATGGTGGTCGATCCGGAGTGCGAGGCCGCGTTCCCGGGACGGCGCTCGGCCGTGGTGACCATCACCCTGACGGACGGGCGCCGCCTCACGCAGCGGCAGCCGACCCGCAAGGGCGACCCGGACGCGCCGCTCACCGACGACGAGCTGGCCGACAAGTTCCGCGAACTCGCCGCGCCCGCTGTGGGCGCGGCGGCAGCGGCCGATCTCCTCGCGACCCTGCGGACCCTCGACACGGCCCCGGCCGAGGCGGTGTCGCGGCTCGGGCTCGGACCGCCGGGGCCGGACTAGGCGTCCGCGCCGCCAGAACACACCCGCCAGAGCCGCGAGATCGGCCGGCGGCCTCCAGGGAGGAGAGCGCATGGACACGCGGGCAATCCCCGCCGGCCTCGCCGTACAGGACGGCATGCGGTCGGACGCGGTGACGGACCTGGAGCGTGACACGATCCGCCGGATCAACCGACGGTTCATGCCGATCCTCGTCGTCGCCTACATGGTCTCGTTCATCGACCGGGTGAATGTCGGCTTCGCGGCGCTGACGGCCAACCGGGAGCTCGGCCTCTCGGCCACCGCCTACGGCTGGGGCGCCGGGATCTTCTTCCTCGGCTACTTCCTGTTCGAGTATCCGAGCAACGTGATGATGGGCCGGGTCGGCGCCCGGATTTGGCTGTCTCGCATCATGATCACCTGGGGCTTCATCTCGGCCGGGATGGCGCTCGTGACCGGGCCGGTCTCGTTCTGCATCGCCCGGTTCCTGCTCGGCGTCGCGGAGGCCGGGTTCTTCCCCGGCCTGCTCCTGTTCGCCTCGCTCTGGTACCCGAAGGCCTACCGCGCCCGCTGCATCGGCATCATGCTGGTTGGCATGGCGGTCTCGAGCCTCGTCGGCGCGCCGATCTCCGGGCTGCTGCTCGGCCTCGACGGGTGGCTCGGCCTGTCCGGCTGGCAGTGGATGTACATCATCGAGGGGCTGCCGGCCGTTGTCCTCGGCGTGCTGCTGCTGTTCGTCCTGACCGACACGCCCGACAAGGCCGAATGGTTGAGCCGCGAGCAGCGGGACTGGCTGCGCCGGACGCTGGCCACCGAGCCGGTCCGGGCGCACGCCGCGCGGAACGTCTGGGCGACGATCCGCGATCCGCGGGTGCTGTTCTACGCGCTCCTGTTCTTCAACGTCACGACGGCGAGCTACGGCCTGAGCCTGTGGCTGCCGCAGATCATCAAGGCCGCCGGCCTGACCAACGCCCAGACCGGTTTCGTGACCGCGATCCCCTACGCGTTCGGCACGCTGGCCATGGTGCTGGGCGGCTGGTGGTCGGACCGGCACGCGGACCGGATCGTGCCGACCGCCGCCATGACCTTCCTGGTCGCCGCCGGCCTCACGGCCTCGGTCTGGCTCGCCCAGCCGCTCGCGCAGTTCGCCGCGATCTGCGTGGTGATGATCGGGATCTACGGGCTGAAAGGCCCGTCGCTCGCCCTCTACACGGAGAGCTTTCCCGGCCCGGCGGCGGCGGGCTCGATCGCCATGGTGACGGCGCTCGGCAACCTGTCGGGCTTCCTGCCCCCCTACCTCGTCGGCTGGATCAAGGACGCGACGGGGCACTTCACCTACGGCCTCCTGTTCCTGGCCGGAGTCGCCTTCCTGGGGGGCGTGCAGGCCCTGCTCGCCCCCGCCTTCGAGCGGCGCTGCGCTGCCTCTGCGACACGGTAACGGAGGATCCGCGATGCTCGCCACGGACACCGCCCTCGGGGAGGCTCGCCCTGCCCTTCACCACCGCGTCGCCTCGATCCTCGGCGGGTCGGTCGGCAACCTGATCGAGTGGTTCGATCTGCACATCTACACGGCGTTCTCGCTCTACTTCGCGCCGCAATTCTTCCCCGGCGACTCGCCGAACGTGCAACTCCTCAACGCGGCCGGGATCTTCGCCCTGGGCTTCCTGCTGCGGCCCCTCGGAAGCTGGATCTTCGGCGTCTACGCCGACCGGCACGGGCGGCGCACCGCTTTGAGCCTGTGCGTGACCCTGATGTGCGCGGGCTCCCTGCTGATCGCGGTCTGCCCCACCTACGCGCAGGCCGGCATCCTGGCGCCGGCCGTTCTGCTCCTCGCGCGCATGCTGCAGGGCTTGTCGCTCGGTGGCGAGTACGGGGCGAGTTCCGTCTACCTGACGGAAATCGCGGATCCCCGCCGCCGCGGATTCTTCAGCAGCTTCAACTACGTGACGCTGATCTCGGGCCAGCTGCTGGCAACCTTCCTGCTCGTCGTGATGCGGAGTCTCCTGAGCACCGACCAGATCGCCGCCTGGGGCTGGCGCATCCCGTTCGCCATCGGGGCGGCCTGCGCGGTCATCGGCTACGCCCTGCGCCGGAACATCGACGAGACGGACCAGTTCAAGGCGCTTAAGCGCAGGGGTCTGCCCGAGCGGCCAACCCTGCGGCTCCTCTCCAACCCGCGCGCGCTGGTGCTGGTCGCCGGCATGACGGTCGGCGGCACGGTCGCGTTCTTCACCTACACCGTCTACATGCACCGCTTCCTGTCGAACTCAGCGGGGCTGACGCGGGACCAGACGACGCTGGTCTCCTGCACCACGCTGTTCGTGTTCGCCCTGCTTCAGCCGCTGCTCGGGGCGCTGTCGGACCGGATCGGGCGCAAGCCCCTGCTGCTCGCCTTCGGCGTGCTCGGGACGCTGGGCACCGTGCCGCTGATGACCGCGATGACGCGCGTCCACGACGCGTGGTCGGCGTTGGCCCTCCTGATGATCGCGCTGGTCATCGTGTCCGGCTACACCTCGGTGAACTCGGTGGTGAAGGCGGAGCTGTTCCCGACCAGCGTGCGGGTGCTGGGCGTCGGCCTGCCCTATACCCTGGCGACATCCCTGTTCGGCGGGAGCGCCGAGTATGTCGGCCTTTGGTTCAAGCATCTCGGCTACGAGAGCCTGTTCTTCTACTACGTCAGTGCCTGCATCGCCTGCACGTTCATTACGACGCTGTTCCTGAAGGAAGGCGGCACCGCGAGCCTCGATCCGGAGCGGGTCGCGGGAAGCCTTACAAGCGGGGACGACGCGCGCGACCGGTTCCCGATCCGTGACGATCACAGCCAAACCGACCGAGGACTGATTCCATGGCAGACCCCCAACTCATCGTGCAGCGGGACGGGCCGATCGGCTGGCTGATCTTCAGCAATGTCGCCAAGCACAACGCCATGACGTTCGAGATGTGGGGTGGCGTGCCCGAAGCGATCGCCGGCCTTGCGGAGGATCCGGAGATCCGCATCGTCGCGCTGAAGGGCGCGGGCGAGAAAGCATTCGTGTCCGGCGCCGACATCTCCGAGTTCGAGACGAAGCGCGGCTCCGGTGAGGCCCAGATGGCCTACAACGCCGCCGCCGACGCGGCGACCGCGATCATCCAGACCTGCTCCAAGCCGACGCTGGCCATGGTGCGGGGCTACTGCATCGGCGGCGGCCTCGCCCTGGCGCTGGCCTGCGACCTGCGCTTCGCCGCCGAGGGCACGCGCTTCGCCATTCCCGCGGCCAAGCTCGGGCTCGGCTACCGCTACGCCGGCATGCGCCGCCTTGTCGACGTGGTCGGGCCCTCGCGCGCCAAGGACATCTTCTACTCGGCGCGCCAGTTCGACACCGCCGAGGCGCTCGGCATGGGGCTGATCAACCGGGTCGTGCCCAGGGAGGCGCTGGAGGAGGAGGTCCGCGCCTATGGGACCCGCGTCGCCGCCAACGCGCCGCTGACCATCGCGGCCGCCAAGCTCGCCATCGACGCCGCCACCACCGAGCCCGGCCCGGACGCGCTTGCCGCCATCGACCGGGCGATCAAGGCCTGCTTCGCCAGCGAGGATTACCGGGAGGGTCCGATCGCCTTCCGCGAGAAGCGGCCGCCGAACTTCAAGGGCCGCTGAGCGGCGCCCGACCTCCACGTCACGCGAAACCGGGAGACGCCCATGCCCTCTGCCACCGCGCTGAGCCGCTTCACGGTACTGGATCTTACCCGCGTGCGCTCGGGGCCCACAGCCGTGCGCCAGCTCGCCGATTGGGGCGCCGACGTCATCAAGATCGAGCCCCCCGGGGGCGACCGGATCGGCGGCAACCGCGACGGCTCGGATTTCCAGAACCTGCACCGGAACAAGCGCAGCCTCACCCTCGACCTGAAGCACCCCGAGGGCGTCGCCGTGCTGAAGCGACTCGTCCGGTCGGCCGACGTCCTCGTCGAGAACTTCCGGCCGGACGTGAAGGACCGCCTCGGCATCGGCTACGCGGATTTGGCGGCCGAGAACCCCCGGCTCGTCTACGCCAGCATCTCCGGCTACGGGCAAGACGGCCCCTACCGCATGCGCCCCGGCCTCGATCAGATCGCGCAGGGGATGGGCGGGCTGATGTCGATCACCGGCGAGGTCGGCGGGGGGCCGGTGCGGGCCGGCATCGCGGTGGCCGATTCGAGCGCCGGCCTGTACTGCGCCCTCGGCATCCTGACGGCGCTCCTAGAGCGGGAGCAGTCGGGCCAGGGGCAGTGGATCCAGACCTCGCTGCTGCAGGCCCAGATCGCGTTGCTCGACTTCCAGGCGGCGCGCTGGACCATGGACCACGAGGTCCCGCCGCAGATCGGCAACCACCATCCGACCGCGAGCCCGATGGGCGCGTTCCCGACCGCCGACGGACACGTCAACATTGCGCCGATCGGCGAGGCCATGTGGCGGCGCCTGTGCGGCGTGCTGGGCCATCCCGAATGGGCCGAGGATCCGCGCTTCGCTGACCAGCCGGCCCGCAGCCGCAACCGCCACGACCTCGCCGAGGCGATCGCCGCGGTGACACGGACCCGGAACGCCGCCCAGTGGGTCGAGGCCCTGAACGCCGCCGAGATCGCCTGCGGCCCCGTCTACACGATGGATGAGGTCTTCTCCGACCCGCAGGTGCAGCATCTCGGCATGGCCGAGACGGTGGAGCACCCGCGCCTCGGGCCCATCGGTCTGGTCGCCCAGCCGATCCGGATGTCCCGCTCGGAAGGGCACGTGCGGACAGCGGCGCCCGATCTCGGCGCGCAGAGCGACGCGATCCTGAACGCCTTCGGCTTCGACGCGCAGGCGGTGGCGGACCTGCGGGAGAAGCGCGTGATCTGATGACCCGCCAGCCCGGCGCAGAGACCGGGCGGCCATCAGGGGAGGACACCATGCCGGATCGGAGACGTCCATGGACCGCTTGAGCCTCGCCGCGGTCCCGGACCGCACGCCCACAGCCGCACGGATGACATCGAGCACCCGGGTTTTCTGGATCACCTGGGCGGGCTGGATGCTCGATGGCTTCGACTCGGCCATCTACATCTTCGTGCTGGTCCCGGCGGTGTCGGACCTCCTCGCGGCCGGCGGCATAGAGCCCGCCCGCGGCACGATCGCGCTCTATGGCGGCTACTTCTTCTCGATCTTCATGCTCGGCTGGGCCTGCTCGATGTTCTGGGGCTGGCTCGCCGACCGGATCGGGCGCGTGAAGGTGATGTGCCTGACGATCCTCGTCTACTCGGTGTTCACCGGGCTCTGCGGCCTCGCGGGCGGGCTTGTCTCCTTCGCGGTGTTCCGGTTCTGCGCGGGGTTCGGCGTCGGCGGCGAGTGGGCGGCCGGCACGCCGCTGCTCCACGAATCGGTGAGCGAGCATCAGCGCGTGCGCCTCGCGGGCTGGCTCCACACCGCGACGCCGACCGGCCTGCTGCTGGGCGCGGCCGCTTCGTTCCTCGCCCCGGTGATCGGCTGGCGGGGCATGTTCTTCCTGGGCGTGCTGCCGGCCCTCCTCGTGGTGGCGATCCGCGCCACCGTGCAGGAGCCGCCGCGGGCACAGCAGGCGCGGACCGAGTCCGGCCCTGATCAGCCGGGCCTCGCCGCCATGTTCACGGGGCCGCAGGGCCGCTCCACCTGGGCGGCCGGGCTGATGATGTCCTGCATCATTCTCGGCCTGTGGTCCTCGACCTACTGGGCACCGACCCTGGTGATCAGCAAGCTCGTTGCCGCCGGCTCGACGCCCGCCGCCGCCCAGAAGGTGGCGGCGATCAGTGGGATCATCACCAACATCGGCACGCTGATCGGCTGCCTCGCGATGCCGTTCATCGCGACATGGTTCGGCAGCCGCCGCCGGACGGCCACGGCCTTCTTCCTCGGCGCCTTCACCATCAACCTCGTGGCCTATCTCGGCGCCGCCGTCTGGCTCGACAGCGTGACGCTGTTCATCGCGCTGCTGCCGCTCGTCGGCTTCTTTACCAACGCGGTGTTCGCGCTCTACACGATCTGGCTGCCCGAGCTGTTTCCGACGCGCCGCCGGGCCTTCGGGTCCGGCTTCGCTTTTAGCTTCGGGCGCATCCTAGGCGCTCTCGGGCCGACGATCGTCGGCAGCCTCGTGGTCGTGACAGGATCGTATCCGGAAGCTCTGGCAATCATCTCGCTAATCTATCTCATTGGCTTGCCGACAATCTGGATGGCTCCTGAGACCGCGAATAAGGAGCTTCCTGTCTGAGAGCGGAATGATCTCCTAGATCCAACGATCTAGCAGGTCTGGATGTTTCGTCCGGACATTATGGGGAAAGTCTACACTATCGTATAAGATGCAAGCATCTGGTGCTTAGGATTGATTACCTTAATTGGTCCGCTTGGTCTGGTCTAATATGGTTGCGGGGCGCGCAAGCCAGCAATTGATAGAGGAAACGATGCGCCGCCGGATCAGCGGCTAAAATTCAGGAGCCAACTGTCACCCGATGTACATTGCTGCCTGTAGGGCATGATTGACGGGCACCCCGGCCGGGGACATCCTCGCGATCAATCCGCGGCCTAGAAAAATGGGCCGAAGAATAAGTGGTTGGCCAGCCAATAGGCCTGCCTAGGGAACGAGGGAACGTCCTTGATCAGTCGCCGCACGTTCGCAGGTGCCGTCCTCGGCGCGCCGGTAGCCCTGCCGTTCCTGGCACGATCGGGCTTCGCCGCAACACCGACCCACACACTGAAGCTCACCTTCGCCGACACGCAGGCGCATCCGCTTTACGCTGTGCTGAAGCGCTTTGCCGAGAACGTAAACAAACGGACGGACGGCGCTGTAGAAATCCAGGTGTTCAGCATCGGTCAGCTCGGCAGCGGCACCAACATCATGACCGGCATGCAGACCGGCATCATCGATCTTTGTGCGCACACCTCTGGGTTCATCGGGCCGCTCTTCCCACGGTTTCAAGTGGTGGACTTGCCCTTCCTCTTCCCCGATGCCAAGAGCGCGGAGCGCGTCCTGGACGGGCCGATCGGCGGCCAACTCCTCGACCTCATGCCCGCCAAGGGCATTTACGGGTTGTCCTACGGCCACTGGGGTTGGCGCGTCGTATCGACCGTCGAGCGAAAGGTGCCGGAGCCGACTGATATCAAGGGGCTCAAGATCCGCGTCCAACCCGGCGCGATCTTCGCGGCGATGTTCCGCACGCTCAGCGCGAACCCGATCGCAATCGACCTCACGGAAGTCTATCTCGGGCTATCGCAGCACACGATCGAAGCTATCGAGACGCCGATGATCTCGGTCGCGGCCGGCAAGCACGATGAGGTCGTGCGAACGATCAATACAACCAATCACGTCTACAACGTCGGGGTCCTCATGGCGAGCAAGGCCAAGCTCGACGCGTTGCCTGAGCAAGCGCGAAGCGCGATCAGGGCGGCGGCGCAAGATCTGACGGGCGATTGGCGCACCACGATCGCGGCGGCGACCGACGAGACCGCCGCACGCTTCAAGGCGAAGGGCCTGGCGATCCTGCCGGTGGATCAAGACGCGTACCGCAAGCAGGTCGAGCCCGTGTACAAGCAGTTCCGCGACATCATCGGGCCGGATCTGGTCGATGCCGTGATGAAGGAGGTCAGGAAGGGTTAGCCCCGTGGCCGCCGGAGAGCCCGCGCTGGCCCGCGGTGCGATCGAGCGGACACCGACCACGCTCGCCCTGTCGCCCTACGCCGCGCTCCGCCTGTACGGTCGAGGGCTCGACCTCGTCGAGTGGCTCTGCCGCACCCTCCTGGTCGTGGCGCTCGTCGGCGAACTTGGGATCATCCTCTGGGACATCACCGCCCGCTCGACGATCGATCTGTCCCTGTTGTGGGCGGACGAGGCAGCCAAGCTCTGCCTGACGACGCTTGCCTTCATCGGGGGCGCCTTAGCTTACCGGGCCAAGCATCACACCACCGTCGAGTTCGTGCGCCAGCTGCTGCCGCCCGGTTGGCGCGAGCCCGTCGCGATCGCGATCGACGGTCTCGTCCTCGTGACCGCGGCCACGGTCGGCTACGTCTCCCTCGACCTTCTATCGATCACCGCACTGTCCACGACCCCGATCCTGCAGATTAGCGCCGCGTGGTTCGTCGTCCCGCTCAGCGTCGGTATGGGGCTCGTCGTCCTGTTTGCGATCGAGCGGTTCGCGACGGATTACCGCCCTGCCCTCGCCTGGCGCACGCTGTCCGGCGTCGCTGTCACTGTTTCGATCGTGCTCGCCATCACCGCGCTGCCGGCCATCCCGCGCCCCGGTCCACAGGCGGCGCTCGGCCTGATGCTGGTCCTGTTCTTCGCCGCCGTCCTCCTCGGTCTACCGGTCAGCTTTGCGATGCTGCTCGGCTCGCTGTTCTTCCTCCAGCTGACCGGCACGGCGCCGCTGATCGCAGCAGCGCAGAACACCGTCGACGGGACGGGCAATTTCATCCTGCTGACCCTGCCGTTCTTCATCTGGACGGGCCTCATCATGGAACGCGGCGGGATTAGCCTCCGGCTGGTTCGCTTCGCGATGGCGCTCGTCGGCCATTTGCGGGGCGGTCTGCTCCAGGTCGTCGTCCTGACGATCTACCTCGTGTCCGGCATCTCCGGATCGAAGGTCGCCGACGTCGTCGCGGTCGGCTCGGTGCTGCGAGGCGAGCTGAAGAAACAGGGCTACGGGCCCGAGCGGAGCGCGGCGGTCCTGGCAGCCTCTGCGGCGATGTCGGAGACGATCCCGCCGAGCCTGGCGATGCTGGTCCTCGGCTCCGTCGCGCCGATCTCCATCGGGACACTGTTCATCGCCGGCCTCTTACCCGCGGCCGTGATCGCCGTTCTTTTGATGATCTTGAACTGGGTCCTGGCCGTGCGTGAAGGGGCACCGCGCATGCCGCGCGCGACCGGACCCGAACTCGCCCTGGCGGCCGGGGCGGCCACGCTGCCGCTCGTCATGCCGGTCCTGATGGTCGTCGGCATCCGCTTCGGTTTCGCCACCCCGACGGAAATATCGGCGGTCGCCGTGCTCTACGGTCTCATCCTGGCCTGCGGCGTGTACCGCGCCTTCGGGCTGCGCGATCTCGTGCGGATCGTCGTGGAATGCGGGGTGCTGTCCGGGATGGTGCTCTTCATCATCGCCGCGGCCGGCTCGTTCGCCTGGACGCTCACCGCAGCGAACCTGCCGGTCGCACTGATCTCGCTCCTGCACGCGCTGGGCGACAGCCGGGCGGCGTTCCTGATCGGCTCGCTCGCGCTGCTCGTCGTGGTCGGATCGCTGCTCGAAGGGCTACCGGCGCTGATCATCCTCGGGCCGCTGCTGATCCCCATCGCGGGCCAGTACGGGATCGACAGCATCCACTACGCGATGGTCATCATCCTCGCGATGGGGATCGGCATCTTCATCCCGCCGATCGGCATTGGCTTCTACATCGCGTGCGCCGTCGCCGAGAGCCGCATCGAGGCGGCCAGCCGGGCGATGATCCCCTACCTCATCGTGCTCGTCCTCGGCGTGCTCGCCGTGGCGTTCATACCCTGGTTCACCCACGCCCTGCCCAACCTCGTCGGATCGCGCTGAGCCCCATGACGGACGATACCTGCCTCGCCCCCGATCCGGACGTGCGTCCCCCGACCTTCCGGATGCCGCCTGGCGCGACCGACACGCATTTCCACGTCTTCGGTCCGAACCGCCTCGAGCGACTCGTGCCGCAGCGTGACTACACGCCGCCGGAAGCCGCGGCTGCGAGCGCGCGCCGGCTGTTTGACGCACTCGGCATCGAGCGGATCGTCGTTGTCCAGGCGAGCGTCTTCGGCCTCGACAACCGTGACCAGCTCGAGGAGGGCGCCGCAATCGGGCTACCGATGCGCGCGGTCGTGGTGGTCGGTCCGGACGCCTCCGAGGCGGAGATGCGTGCCTTGCACGAGCGAGGCGCGCGCGGCATTCGCTTCATCATGGCCCATCCGGGCGGTCTCGAACCGTCCGGGATCGAGCGGGCCGCGGCCCGGGCCTCCGAGATGGGCTGGCACCTCCAGTTTCTGCTGAAGCCCGCGCACCTCGTGAAGCTGGAGCCGCGCCTGCGGCGGCTCTCTTGTCCGGTGGTGATCGATCACATGGGGTTTCTCGCGCCTGAGCAGGGGCTCGAGCAGCCGGGGTTCCAGGCCCTGCGGCGCCTCATCGAAGCTGGGACGGGGTGGGTCAAGCTGTCGGGCGCCTATCGCCTGTCTCAGGGAGGCCCGCACTATCCGGAGCTTCGCCCCTATGTGGAGGCCCTCCTCGCGTTCAGACCCGATCGTCTCCTGTGGGGGAGCGACTGGCCGCATGTTGGGTTGAGAAGCGGGATGCCCAACACGAGCGACCTCTTAGAACTGTTTGGTTCCTGTGTTTCCGACGAGGCTGACCGTCGGCGCATTCTCGTCGACAACCCGGATGCGCTCTTCGGCTTTTGAGCGCCTTGACAGGGCGGCATCGTCGGTCGCGATGGATTGGTCCACCGCACCATCGTCCTCCGGGGTGAGGAACGGTCTTCCTTCCCCGTCCCCCGGGACGGAAAGGCCGGAGTGGGGTCGACCGTCGCCTTACGGAGCTTCAGGCGCGCGGATCGGGCAGGGACGCGAACTCCATCCTCTCCGGGGATCGCCCCGAACTCAGGCGCCTACCCAATGGGTCAGCACGTTTCGCTGCGCGGCCTGGATGTGCTGACGGGCGCTGGCCTCCGCACGTTGACTGTCGCCGTCCGCGATGGCCGCCACCAACGCGGTGTGCTCCTGCTCGGCTTCGACCACGCGGTTCGCGTTGCGCCGCCGCGTGTTGCCGACGAGCGCCAACAGGGCCGCCATGGAGCTGAGATGCTCGGCGAGGTACCGGTTCCGGGCACAGGTGTGGATCGTCAGATGAAGATCGCGGTTGTGCCGTGCGCCGGCCACGGGATCGGCCGCAGAAGCGCGCTCCTGTTCTAGGATATGCCGCATCCGCGCGATGTCGACCGGCGTCGCGTACCGCGCGGCCAATGAGGCCGCGGCGCCCTCGGCCCATTCGCGCGCCGTGTACAGCTCCGAGACCTGCTGCTGATCCAGTGCCGCGATCCGGATGCCGCGATGCGACTGCATGCTCAGCAGTCCCTCCGCCTCCAGGCGCTGCAGGGCATCCCGGAGCGGCGTGCGGCTCATCTTAAGCCACGTGGTCAGATCTGCCTCGCGCACGAGCGAACCCGGCGCCAGCTGACCGTCCTGAATCGCCGTGAAGATCGCGTCGTAGGCGCGGCGGCTCAGCGGCCGGTCACCACCTGGACTTCCGGGCAGCCAGGATTTTTCAGCCTCCGACCGCAGTTGCCCCTCCATCACACTCCCGCTTCCCGCCTCGAACCCTAACGTCGCCTCGCGCTGGACTCAACCGTATACAATTGTATATGAATTAACGGGCACTGGTTGGATTCGCGTGCAACGGCCCGTGAAGCCTTCCGAGTGTGGTCCTGCCATTTCGGGATTTGCGGGCCTCCATTCCTGGCCGTTCGACCCGGTACGCAAAACGAGAGCGACACACAGAAGGTCGCCGCCCTGCACGATCCGGCCCGTAACGCGCGGGCCTGGAGTAAGTGAAACATCACTCGGGAGTAGACATGCCGTTCAGGCGAGGTTGGATCGCGCTGCTCCTGTTCGCGCTCGCAATGATCAATTATATTGATCGCGTAACGTTATCTTTTGCTGCAGGGCCGATCGCGAAGGAATACGGGCTGGATCCGGTTTCTTTGGGGTATCTATTTTCGTCGTTCCTGTGGACATACGCGCTGTTTCTGATCCCGATGGGCCTGCTGGTCGACCGGTTCGGTGCCAAGCGCATCGCGGGTTTCGGGCTCACGCTCTGGTCGCTGGCGACGGCGGCGACCGGCCTATCGACCGGCTTCGCCTCGCTTCTCGCGACACGTCTCGCGATGGGGGCGGGTGAGGCGACGAGCAATCCCGCGGGCGCTCGCGTCATTCGCGAATGGATGCCGGCCGGCGAGCGTGGGGCCATGAACGCGGCCTTCAACAGCGGGTCCTACGCGGGGCCTGCCCTGTGCGCGCTCGTGGCTGGTCCCATCATCGAACACTTCGGCTGGCGCGCGCTCTTCTTCGCCGCCGGGGCGATCGGGCTGCTTTGGCTGATCTGCTGGCTCAGCTTCTTCTCCCGCCCGGAGGACGCGCGCTGGCTGAGCGAGCCTGAGCGGGCCAAGATCCTGGCCGAGCGGACCGGCAACACGGCGGCCGCGGGCAACCGCACGGGCCTGATCGGTATGCTGTCATCCGGGCCGACGCTGTGGGGGCTGGCCCTGACGATGGGCTGCAACGTCTACTCGCAGTACCTCTTCCTGACATGGCTGCCGAGCTATCTGCAGGTCACCAAGGGGCTCACGATCGCCAAGACCGGTCTCTACGCCGCGATCCCGTACACGGTGGCCGTGGTGCTCTGCATCGTGATCGGATTTCTCAGCGATCGTATGATGCGGGGCGAGGTCGGTGGCGGTCGGCGCCGGTACGTCATCGCGTCCACGATGATGCTCGCGGCCACCGTCCTATTCGCGCCCTTCGTCGACGCCCTGTGGCTGATCCTGGCGCTGATCGCGGTATCCCTGACCGGCATCGCCTCGACGACGTCGCTGACGTTCTCCCTGGTCAACGACCTGCTGCCGAACCCACGCGATATCGGCGTCGCCATGGCCTTCGTCGTGGTCGGCGGCAACGTCTTCGGGCTGATGGCGCCGATCGTGACCGGGTACGTCATCCAAGCGACGGGCAGCTACGACGGCGCCTTCTACGTCGCCGGTGCCCTCCTCATCTGCGGCGCGGCCTCGGTCCTGACGCTCACCCGCACGCCGATCGGCGCGCGGCGATCCGAAGCCGAGTCCGAGGTCGCTCCCCTATCGCAGCGGATCTGAGGCCATCATGTTCGCTTTCGTCGGATCACGCACGACGGTCGAGCGCAAGGCGCGCGGCGAGGGTCTGTCGGTCTACGCGGTCCTGCCCAGCGGCACCTGGGAGCTGCGCCATGTGCTGCGTGGTCTGACCAACCCGTCCTATCTCGCCCTGAGCCGAGCGGCGGATCGGCTCTACACCGTGCACGGCGACGGAGAGAGCGTCAGCGCCTTCGCGGTCGCGCGGGACGGTGCCGTTTCGCTCCTCGGCACACGAGCGACCGAGGGGCTAAACCCCGTCCACCTCCTGATCCACGAACACGCGCGCTCGCTCCTCGTCGCGAATTATGCCACCGGGAGCCTCGCGCGCCTGCCGATCCGCGCGGACGGCACGCTCGGCTGCGTGGACCAGCGCCTCGAACTGCCGGGTCAGACGGGCCCGCATCGAACCCAGCAGACGGGGTCTCATCCCCACCAGGTCGTGCTGGACCCGACCGGCGACCGGGTCATCGTGCCGGACAAAGGCTTGGACCGAGTGTTCGTCGTCGCCGTCGGACGCGATGACGGCCGCCTCGCACTCACTCCGGACGGACCGCCACCCGGCCGCGAGGGCGCCGGGCCGCGCCATGCCATCTTCGATCGTTCCGGCACCATCCTCTTCGTGGCGAACGAGCTCGACTCGACGGTCACCCGCTTCGCCTATGAGGCGGGCAGTGGCCGGCTCTTGCCGCTCGAGGTCGTCTCCACGCTGCCGCCCAGCTGCCTCAAGACCAGCCACGCCGCCGGCATTGCGCTGACCCCGTGCGGGCGCTGGCTCTACGTGTCGAACCGTGGCGACGACAGCATCGCGGTCATCGCGGTAGACGCCGCGGGCCTGAAACCGACGGTCTGGATCCCGACCGGAGGCGCGAAGCCGCGTTTCATCACGCTGGACCCCACCGGGCAGACGCTGCTGGTCGCGAACGAGGACAGCGATACGATCGTATCCTTCGCCGTGGATCAGGTCACCGGCGCTCTCGCCCGAACCGGGCAGGCGGTCGAGACCGGATCGCCCGTCTGCGTCGTGTTCGGCAGCCCGGCGGCATGATGGATCAGCGCTCCGCGCCAGAGCCGTTCGCTGCATGTCGGCGCAGGGCCGCGCGCCGCCACGGCCTGCCGAACCCGGCGATGGCTGGTGGCCTTTCTCCTCACAGATCGAATCCCCGTCCGATCTCGGATCCGCGCCCATGACCGACGAGCGAATTTCCCCAGACCGGCTGCGCGCCTTCGCGACGGCCGCCTACGCGACCACCGGTATGCCGGAGGATCGGGCAACGCTGTGCGCCGACACGCTCGTGCAGGCCGATCTCTGGGGGCACCAGTCGCACGGCGTCATGCGGTTGCCCTGGTACATGGCACGGTTGCGGGCCGGCGTCTGCGATCCGCTCGCCGAACCCGAACTCGTGGTCGACGGCGGTGCGATCGCGGTCCTCGACGGCCGCGAGGCCATGGGACAGATCTCGGCCGCCCGCGCGGCGCAGGAAGCGGTCGATCGAGCAAAGCGGCACGGCATCGGCGCCGTGGCGGTCCGCAACTCGAACCACTTCGGCACCGCGATGTACTTCACGCTGATGGCGGCGCGCGCGGACTGCGTCGGTTTTCTCTCGACGAACGCCAGCCCCGCCATGGCGCCCTGGGGCGGGCGGCGGAAGGTCGTCGGCAACAATCCGTGGTCCTGGGCCGCACCCGCCGGCACCCACGCGCCTCTGGTGCTCGACATCGCTAACACAGGCGTGGCCCGCGGCAAGATCTACCTCGCGCGCCAGAGGGGGCAAACGATCCCGGAAGGCTGGGCGATCAACGCTGAGGGCGCGCCGACCATCAATCCGCAGGAGGCGATCGACGGCATCATCCTGCCCATGGCGCAGCACAAGGGCTATGCCATCTCGGTCGCGATGGACATGCTCTCGGGGGTTCTCACCGGCAGCGCCTTCGGACCCGGGGTGCACGGGCCGTATCAGGCCCGGGAACGCAGCGGCGCCGGTCACCTGATGATCGCCCTCGATATCGCGGCGTTCCAGTCGATCGAGAACTTCGGCGCGCGCATGGAAGAGATGATCGCGGGCCTGAAGGCCGTCCCGCTGGCACAGGGATACGACGAGGTCTTCTATCCCGGCGAGATCGAGGCTCGGAACGACGCCGATCATCGGCGCGCCGGGTTGCAACTGCCCGACGACACGCTGGACGACTTGCGAACACTCGCGGGCGAGATCGGGCTCGCGGACCGGCTTCCGTTCTCCTGAGCGGTGCGGCGTCCGGGGCTGGTCCGGGAGCGCTCAGGCCCCCGTGGAGCGTCGCGACGTTTCGGGATCGGGCAAAGTCTGCTGGCGCGGCGAGACGGCCGCGGATCCTGTCCCGGTCAGCCCGCAGAGCGGCGCGGGGAGCCTCCTTTGCCGCACGCCGCTCGGCCCGCACACGCCGAGCCCGTTGCGGTGGGCGGTGTTCGATCGCGGCAAGGCCTGTTTAGTCCAGCCGTCTTCGACGCGCTTTGCTCCAAATCAGGCCGGCTGCTGTAGATGAGGACTGTCCCAGCTGGCGCAAGCGGCTTTGCAGGCCTCTCAGCGTCCGCTTCGGGGCCAATGCCCTCATCGGTTGAATGACCGAGATGGGCGCAAAGCTGAATGTCGGCTTCCCGGAGGCGACTCAATGGCAGCTCACCACTCGATCCGGATCGCGGTCGGCGACGACTCAGAAATCCGCTTGTAGTCGCTGAGAAGCGCCCCCCTCCCTTTACGCGCAACGAAAGTCCATTTCTCAGATCGGAATGTCGACCGCAGACGAGCCCTTTTCGGCCATGTAAAGTTCATCGATCTGAATGCGGACATTTTGTCCGGTTCGTTTTCTCAAGCTCAATTTTGTGGATGCGACAAGCCAGCGTCACGGATTTGACAGCAAGGCATACCCCAGGGGTGCTATCGGCCGCACCGGGCGAACTCGATCAGAATGCTCCGAAGAATTAACGGACGCGAGCAGTAACGCTTAATCGAGTCGGGCTTCTTCGCGATCGTGACGTTCACGAAGCCGAACACCGAAGACGTGGGAGCACCCTCGTCATTATCCTTTTTGTTAGCCTGCTAATGCAGGTTGACAGCGATCAAATTCGTCATCTTAGTTTATCGCAGGCTAACGGGTTAACAGAGGCCGAGCGTGGCGATTTACACCTACTCCCGCGTCTCAACGGGTCGCCAAGCCGAAGAGGGCGAAAGCCTCGGCGCGCAGCAACGGCGTGCTGAAGGTTACGCGCTGATGCAGGGCTTCACGATCGACGCTCATTTCGTCGAGCGGGGCGTATCGGGCTCGGTGCCGATCGGCGGTCGCCCGGAAGGTGGCCGGTTGCTTACGATGCTTCGGCGCGGCGACATGGTCATCACACCTAAGCTCGACCGCATGTTCCGCTCGGCGCTCGACGCCCTCAACACGATGGGCGAGCTGCGCGACCGCGGCGTCAGTCTGCACATGATCGACCTCGGAGGTGACGTCACTAGCAACGGTATCGCCAAGCTCGTGTTCACGATCCTGGCGGCTGTTGCAGAGGCCGAGCGCGACCGCACCCGTGAGCGGATCGCTGACGTAAAGCACGACCAGCGCAAGCGCGGGCGCTACCTTGGCGGCACGGTCCCCTTCGGCTTCGCGCTACGGAACGACGGATCGCTCGCCGAGGTCGAGGGCGAGCAGGAGGCGGTGTGCGAAATGGCTAAGCTACAGGCTGCCGGCAAGTCGCTGCGCGTCATCGCGGCCGCGATGGGCAAGCGAGGATTCCAAATGAGCCACAATCGCGTACGGGACATTCTGTCCGGTACAGAAGCGGCAGAGGTCAAACGCTAACCGGTGTGGTTGGCTTGCTCGCTAACTTAGCCTTGCTCGCCATATCGGCTGTCGAATTACGCTGAGGCACCGAGCGGAATTACAGGGGCGTAGGGCGGCGAGACGATCCGGCGCGTGAGCGGAAGCCAAGCCACCGCCTCACAATCCTCACGGGCTTCCTAACGCGCTTTTTCTCATACAACTGAGACGAAGGGCTTAATCGAACAGGTTACTGGCCAGCGCCTCACCCTCGGCTTCTGCTGCGATCTCAGCGTCTAGGTGTGCGATATGGGCGTGAAGCTTCGCCCGGAGTGCGTTCAGCTCGAGCTGATCCGGCGTGGGCGCGGTGGGAGACTCGTTCATGATCGCTTCCAGCCATTGACGTGCCTCGCGCGCGTAGCGACCGTGCGACCGATCACGTGTGCTGCCCGACTTGTGTGTCCGCCGCCACGCCTCCAGCCGAGCCAACTCGTCCGCTGTCATGGCCGCGATTGCGGCACGACGCTGCCGGCGTTTGCGGACCTTGTACGCGTCGCTGCGCGGCTTGCCCGTGGGCAGGCCATTCGGAAAGCCCGGCGTATGCCAACCGGCCGGTCCATCGCCGCGCGGCGTGGCGCCGCCATGCAGCTTGCAGCGCGTGCGGCCCTTCGCCGGCATTTGCCTACATGGCTCGCCAGTTGACTTCGCCTTCGCGCCACAGATCGGGTGCAGATGGCGCTGACTGTTGAACCGCCGCAGCGCCGCGTCGGCGATCGCCCGGAACTCGGCTGAGTATGACCAGGCGGTTGCCTTCCTTGACCTGGCGCTCGTGGGAGGCGACCGTCGTTTCATGGTACGTCCTCATGACCTATAGGCGTCACGTGGACGCCTCACCTCGACCGGACATCCTGTCCGTCGTTTCGTTTGTCCAATCACCAGGGCCTGAAGGGGTGGGGACGTCGTCAGCGTCCCACCCTCCCCTTTAGGGGCGGCAACCCTGACAGCCGCTATGTCATTGTTTTCATTAATCTTTTACCGGTGTTGTCGGAGCTGTCGGAATTGACAACCCTTACAACCCCGCGCGTTGAGGCGAAAAGCCTAATGAATTCAACGTTGTCAGTGTGGTCGGCTCGGTGTTTCTGACCACGCTGACAAGGCTGGTTCACGGGCGCTCCCCGACCGCGTCCGACGCCGGTTCGATCACCACCACGAACGGGTCATTGTGCTTCGGTCCATCTTTCTCGATCCGCACCCGGACGTTTTGTCCGCCCTGGTCCACAAGCTGACCGGAGCCGCCGAGATGGGTGCGCAGGAATGCCTGCACGGTGTTGCGCCCATCGCCACGGATCAACTTGTGTTCCTTTAGCCGCACGGTGACGTCTGACAGGATGTGCGCCAACGGGCTTCTTCCGACGCCGCCGAGCACCTCTAGCAGGGCCAGCGCCGCGCCATCACTCGCCACGATCTTCCGCTGCTCGCGCGTCGCCTCGCGCGGGGGCATCGACCCGACCCGTACCGGCCGCAGCACCGGCGCTTGATCCCCCTCCGCCTGCAAGACAGCGTGCGGGGACATCTCGAATACGTCCCGCGGATCGTCCAGAAGGCCCCTGCCGTTGCCGACCAGCACGCTCTCGCGTCGGAAGATGATCGGGCCGCTGGGTTTGCGGCCGTGGCTGAGTTTGGCGTAGGTCATCGCGATATGGTCCTGCGCCGGCACGCCGTAGAGCTTTGCCTGGTCGGCGGTCAGGTTGTTCAGCGTGACCATGGCGCGGGCCTTGGCGGCGATAGCGGACGATCCGCGCCCCGCGTTCATGCTGCCGGCCTCGGCACCTCCGCTCTTCGAGGTGTGATGGATGACGTTGATGCACACGCCCGTCGCCGCGGCGATGCGCACCAGGATCGTCATGACGGCGTCCATGTCGGAGGCGCCGTTCTCGTCCATGCCTTCGGCCAGACCGGCCAAGGGACCGAGTGCCACGTAGACTGCGCCGATCTCGACGATACGCCGCATCAGCAGCACTACGCCATCGGCCGGAACGAGAGCTTTGGTATCTGGGCACCGCCGCGCGATCCGCAGGAACTCGTCGCCGACCCCGGACCACAGCGCAATCCCGTGGCGCATCTCGGCCAGGCCATAGGCGCGCTGGCCGGCCACGAGCCGACGCCTCATCTCATCGAGGGGGTCCTCGGCGTCGTACACGATCACCGGGCCGGGCCGATGCAGCCGCTCGGGCGAGACGAGGTCCTCCCCGCGCAGGATACGTTCCTCGCCACTGGCGATCACCAGGGCATCGAACAGCGCCAGGGTCGATTTGGAGGTGCCGGGCTCGGCGACGGTGAGCAGCAGATCCCCACACGGGCAACGCGGGTAGATCACGTGCCGGCGCGTCGGGATGCCCCGCGCATCGATGATCCCGGTAATCAGCTCGAAGCCGCGGATGCCGGTGGGCGCGGGCAGCGTCGCGTCGATCGATGGGGGCGTGGGAGCTTCCTCCGGCGGCAGGTAAGCCCGCGCGAGCGCCTCCTCAGCGGCGAGGCTGCTTTCCAGCACATCGTCGTTCGCCGTGTCCGTGATCTCCCAGGCGAACCGCCATCGATCAAAGCCCTTTGGATCGAGCGCACGTTTGGCATTGATGCGCGGCGCATTGTCGGCGATCTGAGACCGCGTCCATTCCTCGGGGGCTACCTCCGGAAGTGGGTCGCCAGCATCGTCGTATGGGACGAGCGAATAGGCGCTCCGAGCGTGCTCGATCCGTAGAGCCGTCCAATCGAGACCCACGGCCGCAGCCAGGCACGAGATCTGGGTCTCGCGGGTGGCACCAGATGGTGCGACCGGCCCATCCAGGTATCGGCACAACCAAGCGATCGCCTCGGCCGTGGTCGGTCGGCGCACGTCCGGATCCCCCTCCCCGATCACTGCATAAGGGTGATCGCCTGAGGGCCCGTACTCGGGCGAACCGCCAAAAGCGATCTCGTCATCTCCCTCGACGGATCCGAACTCGCGGATAAGCGAGATCGGATCGTGCCCGCGCTCCGTCCCGAAGTCGTAGATCCCGTCCGGGTAGATGCACAGGTCCTCCTGGAGGAGGTCCTCGCGGCGGAGTTCGCTGCTGGTAATCCGCCAAGGACCCGTCGTTGGATCGGGTCTCCAGTTGAATAGGTTTGGCACCCACGCCCCGCGGCGCCCGACCACGGCACGCATCACGGCGCCATAGGGATCGAGCGGCTTACCGGCCTGACGTGCCGTGCTTGATTGCCCGCCTTGTGGAGCCCGTCCGCCGGCGTCCCGAACGAGTGCCACTACGCGGCCAAGCAGGTCGTCGAGGGCCTCTTGAGTGAGGGAGGGTATGTCGGCGAGCGTTCGATTGGCGAGGCCCGGCGCCTCAAGGCCGTATAGCTTTCCGCTGGGATGGCGCCCAGCGATGACGAGGTGCTGTCCGACCCCCAGCAGCTCGACAGCGTGTGACCCGCGGTCGTCCGGAAGCGTGAACGTGAGGCGCTTCTTGCGGACAGGGGCATCGGTGCGGAACAGTATCGCCACGCGCGGTGAACCTTCCCGGGTGCGCACCAGCGCGCCAGGTCCGATCTGCTCTCGCGCAAGCTCGGCGATCTGCGCGGCCAGCTCCGGATCATCGACGTCGATGTCCAGGGCGGGCAGAACCTCTGTGCGGATGCACAACCCCGTACCAGGCCAAGTCCGCCACCGACCGATATCCTCGGGTGTGGTGACATGTTCGGTCCAACGCTTGAACCCGAACCACGAGTTGTCGCCGAGGCAGCCAGGTATCTTTCCACGGCCCTGTGCCAGATGCTCCGATACGTCGGCAGTCGGCGGGATCACCGGCAGGATCGCCTCAGTGAGCCCGGCTGACACGAAGTCATCGACGATACTGTCGAATGGCGATCGTGCTTCTGATGAGATCGCGGTTGGGGCGATGGAGATCACGGACGTCATCATCGCAGCGCGGCACGGGCTGCCTCAGATCGCTTAGCTCGCGCCGCAGCGCCGCGGGTTCCCGGCCGCCAGGGTTCAGCGTTCTCGACAAGCGTGAGGACACCCGCGGTCTCGACGACGACCCGACCGGCGAGGCGTCGAAGCGTGAGCCGGCCATCAGAAGCGAGGCGGTAGATCGTGCTCCGCGACAGCCCAGTCACCTCGGCCGCCACGTCCATCCGTAGATGGGGGCGCTTCTGCCAAGGGATAGCATCTGGACGCTCACGATGCTTAGCGGTTGGACGTGACATGCTACAGCCTGCCCTTGTCTGATCTGTCTGACGACAAAAAGACACGGCTTCGCATGGGCGTCACGGCGGGGCTAAAATGATTCCCTATCTGGCTGTGCGATAAGCATAATCAGTCGAAAGTCCATCTGCTATCTTTTCGGCGCTCTTTCCGCTTGCGTGCCTCGCTTCGGTCTCGCCGCAGCCGCCGCTTCACAGTCTCCTCCTTGATCTCGTTCCCTGTTCCCTCTGCCGCTAGTTGCTTCGCGAAGCCGGCTTTGTTGAAGCCGACCTCCATCTGAATGAAGCGCAAGATCATTGGCTTCAGCGCCACAGGCGGGCGCCCACGTCTCTCGGGTTTTCGAACTGTGGGATCGCCAGAGCGGCTCGTTTCCGGATCGTAGGACCGGCTTCCAGGCGGCCGGCCGCGGAGCTTGCCGGCCTTCGTCCACTTCTTCTTGGCGCGCTGCCGCTCCGTCACGCCGCGGCTCCATCGACAGGGTTCAGCGTAGCGACTGCGCTCGGCGCCAGCGGAGTGACGGCTCGACGGGCGATCTCCTCCGTCGCCTCAACGATGTATGCGGAGTAGTGGTCCTCGATCATCTGCACGCTGGTGTCGTGCAACGCCGCGACGAGTCTCACCGGCACGCCGGCGCTCAGTGCTCGTACGATCGAGCTATGTCGCAGGCACAGCATGACTGTCCCAGGAGGCGCCTCTGCGCGGGTTCGAGCCCTGTCCCATAGGCGCAGCGCTGCTGAGGCTGTGGCCCAAGGCCCCCTATCAACCCGCTCCCAGGTAACGGGCCCGACCTGTCGATGCCGCCAATGGAGCAAGAG
This sequence comes from Methylobacterium sp. J-001, assembly GCF_022829565.1. Lineage (NCBI taxonomy): Bacteria > Pseudomonadati > Pseudomonadota > Alphaproteobacteria > Hyphomicrobiales > Methylobacteriaceae > Methylobacterium > Methylobacterium sp. J-001. Next base: position 3,218 of record NZ_JAKSYN010000084.1, on the reverse strand, counting down.
CGGCTCGTGACTGCGTCGGCCGGCAAGGGCGACCTGGAGCCGCTCGATCACGTCGGCTCCGACCGGCACGGCAATTGGCGTCGGGCGCTTACCGGCGCGGCCCTTGTTCGAGGGTGGCACCATGATCCGACCACGCGCGACCTGCACGTCGCCCACGGTGATCCTGGCGACCTGAGAGTGGCGAGCCCCGGTGGCTGCCATGACCAGAACGAGCCGCCCGAAATCGCCGGTTTCGTCGACAGCAAAGGCCGCGTCGACAAGGCGGCGGATCTCAGCATCGGGCAGGACCTGCTTGCGCGCGCTCGACCCTGCCGAGTTCGCCTTCGTACCGGCACGGATCTCGGCGGCAAGCGTAGCTGGAAGCACGCGACGATGGTGTTCTGCGGCTGCGTTGAGCGCAGCGCGCAGGTCGTTCAGCAGCCGGTTGACGGTCGTGGGTTGCAACTCACTCGATAGACGCTGTCGCCAAGTCCGGATGGTGCTTGCGTTGAGCTTCGCCAACTGCGTCTCGGCGAAAGCTTGATCGGAGAGGACGTGCTTTCCGAGGCGCTTCTCGGCGTCCTTCCCCGCTGTGGGGGCACGCTCTGAGCGAGTGGCGACATAGGCCCCGACGGCCGTGCGCACGGTCGGGACCTCGGCATCGGCCCCCTCCCCTTCACCGTCGAGACGACGTACCTGAGCGCGCGCCCAGTCGATGGCTGCCGTCACGGCAGCTGGGTACGAGAGCGCATCCGGATCCGAGCCAGGATCGTCAGCTTGGGCAAGGCGTTGCTCGACGCGGTTCCCATCAATCACCAGCTTGACGATCCAGGTACCCGGTCCTCGCGCTGGCTTGCGGTAGCCCAGGCTGACGCCGCCTCGGCCTCCCGAAACACCCTGCCAGCGTGGGTTCTTGGCCGACAGAAGCCGGACCCGCTTAGCGACGCTATCGAAGCTGCTAGGCTTTGCCATCGATCGGTCTCACAGATCGTCTCACACAGACGGTGAGACCAACTATGATAGTGGGAGACGAAAAAAGCGAGTTCTCAGAGGGGAATAGGGTGTGTGCCTCTGTTCTCTTTGTCTCGTGGCGGCCCTTTCACGGCGAAAACACGGGTTCGATTCCTGTAGGGCGCGCCAACAAAATCAAGCACTTAGCTCAAGACGTTGCACTGGGTGTCCAGTTTGTGTCCCGTCGAGCGGGCCGGACAACCCTGGACGACGCTGGCTTTGGTCGGCCATCAGCACGTCGCCAATTCATACCGATGCAGTGTCGCGCTCACCCGAAGCGTGACCATTTGCTCGGGATGGATGCAGGCCATGCTCAACGATACGGTTCCAGCCTTTCGGTTTAACCGACCTCGTCCCCCCTCCCCTTCGACCGAGCCGCCGCGTCGAAAAGAGCCGGCGAAAGCGACTAACGGGTTGATGGCCTCAAAGCCTGCAAGCAAGCCGGCCGCGTCACTTCGAACCAACGCTGAGGCCGGCAGCCGCGACGCCGTGGCCGCCGACGCCGAACGCTTCCTGCACCAAGCCAAGGGTAATGGGTCTCAGCCGCTTGGCAGCGCGGACTGGTTACAGCGAGCCGGTCTCAACATCCGCAAGGCATCCGACGCCCAGCACCTCGAAGCCATCGCCCTGGCCTACGCTACCTATATCCGCATCAGCACGAGCCCGCTGCATGTCGCGATTATGGCCGAGCTTGAGACCCTGAGTGGGCGCAAACGCTCGCGGACCACTCACGACCTGCACCTCATCGTCGAGCGATTCGTCTCTTACGGCGGTGAAACTACGGCCGAGCGGCTGGCGGCGCGCAAGCTGATTAGCCGGGACGTCCGAGCGATTCAGCACCTCGAATCTGCCAAGGTATTGCCGAGCCGGGTCCAGGCACTGGCGGCGACAACTGGTCAGGGGCTGCACGCCTGGGCGCGTCAGCGGGCGGTGGCGAAGCGAGTGTCCTCATCACCACCGAATGCCATCGCGGAAGCTCGTCAAGCAAAGACTGACGCGCGGCAGCGTGCGCTGATCCACGAGGTCACGATCACGACACGGCGGCCGGACGGATCTCGGAAGGCTCAACGGCGCTATGCGATTACCGGCCTGTTGGGGGTTGAGATCGCGGGGCTTAGACGGCGCTTGAAGGGCCTGGAAGCCGGATCTGCGCGCAGAGCTTAGCTAGGATGACTGAGCCGATGGTTGAGCGGCATCCGATCGATCAACTGCCGCTATGTGCCATGAGCAGACATCAGCTCAACGCCCGGTAGCGGACATTCAGTATTAGTTGACCGTCCGTCCGGTGTCGACCCCAAGCAGGCCCTCGGAACGTCCGCTTCGAGGCTGTTGAGGTGGAGATCGATGACCGGGTTGGGTGGTTTTCTGCCGGTCCACTTTCGAGCGGCAATGGCGTGATGCGGACGTTGCCACCACGCCTGGTCTGACCAGCGCTTATCTGAACGCGCTGGCTACCGCCTTCACGTAGTCGATGCAGCGGCGTCGGGCGATATGACCTTCTACCTTCTCGAAGGCTTCCACAAGTTCGCCAATCTCCACACGATGCTTACGCTGCTCATCTGTGGCGTCCAGCGCGTAAAAACTTTCTATCGGGATGTTAAGGCTCATTGCGAGGATCTGAAGCAGGGCCGACTGGTCTTCCATGCTCCTGAAAAACTATAATCATCCGAGCCCTGTCTATACTAAATGAAGAATTGCTTAATCAAATTATTGTGCGCGATAACTTGGAAACATATCTTATAATCTTGGATTTTTTGCTTTATAACAGGGGGTTAATTGTTCATATTATTTACTTAATATGGCTATCGGCAAAAGCATATCGCTATATCTGGCGCCGAAGTTGGCTTACGGTCTTTACATAACTTATGCAATTTCGTCGACGAGCGACATCGTCAATGCTTTTGAAGCACTCCAGTAGCTCGGCACATTCAGATAAAGCTTTGACATGATCATCGGTGGGATCATTCGTAACCTCGGGGCCGCTGAGGGAGGCGCCCAATGCTACCGTTATCCGTGCCATGATCTGTGCCAGATCCATCTTTGCCCTTTCAAACTAGATTGTGCACAACCGATCTAGGTCGCTGGGATGGTCAGCCCCCATTGAAGTGGTCCGCCCTTTGGTATGGCTTTTGAGCCTGGAGGACGGACGAGATGGCAAAGCACCCGAAGCCCGAGGAGATCGTCGCGAAGCTACGTCAGGCGGACGTTCTGATTTCACAGGGCCAGAG
>NZ_JAKSYN010000065.1:0-378 GCF_022829565.1 Methylobacterium sp. J-001 | reverse complement strand
GCCCGTGGAAGCGTCCGCCACGGACCTGCTGCCAGAAGGCATCCTCAGCCCTCGTGTACGACCGCCGCTGCTGGCGGGCAAAGGCGCGCAGGCGCGCATCGGGCTTGCCGTAACGCATGTCATTCCTAGTCGTCCCCGCATTGGAACTGCCGTACATGCTCCCTCCCCCCGCTGCGGGGGTGGGTGGCGCGCGAAAATGGGCCAGGGAGGGCGGCAACGTATCCGGCGAGGTCGCGACGGGCCTCATATCCTGAGCCGGCGCGCTGCCCCTGTCCCGACCCCTGCTGACGCAGGGGCCACCCTCCCCCGCAGAGGTGGGAAGGAAAGACGCGGAACCGTCCCGGCCCCTCGTGGTACCGCTCCCCCGGTTTCGGGGGG
>NZ_JAKSYN010000064.1:0-545 GCF_022829565.1 Methylobacterium sp. J-001 | reverse complement strand
GGGGGGGGGGGGGGGGGGCGGGGGGTGGCGGGGCGGGGGGCGGGGCGGGGGGGCGGGCGGCGGGTCCGGGGGCTGGGGGGCGGGCGGGTGGGGCAGGTGGGGGGGGAGGTTGGGGGGGTGGGGGGGGGGGGGGGCGGGGGGGGGGGGGGGGGGGAGGGGGGGGGGGGGGGGGGGGGGGGGGGGGGGGGGGGGGGGGGCGGGGAAGGCGGCCGGGGGGGGGGCGGGGGGGGGGGGGGGGGTGGGGGTGGGGGGGGGGGGGGGGGGCGGGGGGCGGGGGCGGGCACCACGCCACCCCGGCCGTCCCCACCCGCGGTTTGGGGCGTGCCGATTCCCAGGACGGGGTTTCCCGGGTCGAAGGCCTTAAAAAACAAGCGCGTTCCCCCCCCCGTTGGGGGGAGGGGGGCGGGGTGGGGGTGGTGCAGAAGGCACCGTCACGCCCGGTCCTGCACCACCCCCACCTCCCACTCCTCCCCACAAGGGGGAGGAGAGCGCGTCGCGCCTCACATGAATCGATGTGGGAACATCGTGACCCGCAGAGGGGGAGG
>NZ_JAKSYN010000059.1:0-2909 GCF_022829565.1 Methylobacterium sp. J-001 | reverse complement strand
CGAAGATCTCGATCGACTACGCGGTGATGGAGCGGACCGCGCGGGCCGGCGTGCTGCCGGTGTCGTTCCCGTGGTCGGATGTCGGGACCTGGGACGCGGTCTGGCAGGTGCTGGACGACTATGCCGAGGGCAACGCGGTGCGGGGCCGGGTGTCGCTGATCGGGACGCAGAACAGCCTGGTGCACAGCCAGGGCGCGGGCCTGACCGCGGTGGTCGGGCTGGAGGACGTGGACGTGGTCGCGACTTCGTACGCTGTGCTGGTGGCGGCGAAAGCCCGCGCGGGCGAGGTCCAGCAGCTGGTCAACGCGCTGCGGGCGTCGGGCGAGCCGGAGGCGGACGCGCATCTGCGGATGTACCGGCCGTGGGGGTGGTACCAGCGGATCGACATCGGCGAGCGCTTCCAGGTGAAGCGGATCCAGGTGGTGCCGGGCGGGCGTCTGTCGCTGCAGAAGCACTATCACCGGGCCGAGCACTGGGTGGTGGTGCGCGGCACCGCAGAGGTGACGGTGGATGAGAGGGTGGTGCTGGTCCACGAGAACGAGGCGGTGTACCTGCCGATCGGGTCGATGCACCGGCTGAACAACCCGGGCAAGATCCCACTGGAGCTGATCGAGGTCCAGGTCGGATCGTACACCGGCGAGGACGACATCATCCGCGTCGAGGATATCTACGGACGCTGAGCCGGGTGCGCCGGTACCGAGCGCGCGATGTCTGTGCCTGAATGGTCACCGGGGCGGCGAGCAGCCTGACACTGCGAGGTCGAATTCGATAGGCAACTGGGCGTTGGCGCGCCGTACCATTGGCGTACTGGTGTTGCGCCGCGCGCCTTTACCTTTGTCAGGTGCTGATCGCCAAGGCGTTGTCCACTAATCGGTTTACCAGCGCGTTGCGCTTTACTCGGCTAATCAAAGTGCTGAGCGTCATCCATGCATTAACAACGCGGATTTTGCCCTTGGGAGAACCGTCACGCCGGGCCCGCCACGCCATGGCGACAAACCAAAGGGGTGTCTAAATGCCGACCTCCTAGTGGTGCGAGTTACAGGTCTCCTTGCGGTTTGAGAGGTTAGAGCAATCTGCCGGGCTTCCGAGGGAAGGTTGCTGTGATCGCCCGCGGTCCCAAACCAGCCGAACTTCATCCGAGCGCGGACGAGCTTGCGCCGCTGGAAGACCTCGTGCACCCCCGCAACGTCGGTTAGGTGCTAGCCCATCGTGCCCGGATCGTACTGGCCTGTGGCGAGCCCGACTCTACGAACACCAGTATCGCCAGCAGTCTCGGGGGCAGCCGCGCCTGTCCTGCGGGACGCGGGTCGTCGCGCCAGTGCCGTAGGCGCGGCTTGGGGCACGCCGTTCGCTCCGCGGCTTCACACAGCGGCGATTTATATAAAGTCGTATCCTCGCGCTTTCCTATAAGCGGCTGCAGGGGGCATTGGCCTATTTATTCGGGCTGAGGCTCATACAGAGCGGCCTGATGAACCTGCTACATCTTGCGCAGGGCCACTTCCGCCCGGGTTGCGAGGAGGCCGTATCGGCCCTGCGCCAAGCCACGGTCATCGCGTCCGAAGAGACTGGCGTGCGGATCGAGGGCAGCAACGCCTATCATTGGGTTTTCCACGGGGCCAACACCGTGGTACACACGGCTTCCCAACGCGCGGCGTCATCGTGGTGTGGAAGATGATGGATGGGCATTGGCCCGCCGTGTGGATCTCGGACCGCTACACCGCTCAACAGGGCCATGCCGCCGAGCATCAGACCTGCCTTGCTCATCTCGCCCGCGACGTCGCCCACGTCGTCGAGACCAGCGACGATCCCGTATCTTAGCGCTTGCAGCTCTGGCCGGCCTCCGTGCTTGCTCTGGCCGAACGCATCATCAATCTGGTGACCTATACGCTAGATGTTTGGTCCTGGCATGTGGTGTGACGGATCGAGCCTGAAGCGTTCGGGCTCTTTCGTCCAGGTCTGGCAGATAAATTCGTAGGGAGTGAGGCCTCGCAGGGTCTTTAGCCGCCGACCGTAGTTGTAGGCCTCCACAAACGGTTGCAGGTGGCGGCGCAGCTCGTCGTTGTCGGTGTAATGGTAGCGCTTGACCGTGGCGTCCTTGATGGTGCGGTTCATCCGCTCGACTTGGCCGTTCGTCCACGGGCAGCGTGGTTTGGTCAGGCGATGCTCGATCTTGGTCTGCTCGCAGGCCCATTCGAACGAGTGCCAGCGGTAGATGCGCGGTCGATCTTGAGTCGCCCAGTAGGCGGCTGCCTTCGCTTCGGCCTCCGCGTCCACCGGCTTGTTGTCGGTGAACTGGATGCCGTTATCCGTCAGCACCGTGTGGATCGTGTAAGGCACCGCCGCGATCAGATCATGTAGAAAGGCTGCCGCGAGCCGCTGTGTCGCCTTCTCGTGCAGTTGAACGAAGGCAAACTTGCTCGTGCGGTCGATCGCTACGAACAGGTGTAGCTTACCCTGTTCGGTGCTGACCTGCGCGATGTCGATGTGGAAGTAGCTGATCGGGTAGGCCTTGAAGCGCAAGCGCTTGGGTTTGTCGCCGTCGACGTCCGGCAGGCGACTGATGCCGTGACGCTGCAGGCAGCGATGCAGCGACGAGCGGGTCAGATGCGGCAGGCTCGGCTGCAGCGCATACAGGCAGTCGTCCAGCGGTAGTAGCGTATGCCGCCGGAAGGCGACGACAACCGCCTCGTCCGCCACGCTCAGCACGCTGGAGCGCGGCCCCTTCGGTCCCATGCGCGCGTCCGTGCTGGTTGGGCGCGAACGCCACTTCTTCACGGTGGTCGGGCTGATCCTGTGTCGTTGGGTGGCGGCCCTCACGCTCTCTTGACGAGCTTGGATTGCCCGACGGACCGCCTTGTATCTTTAAGTGTCCCGCTGGCGCGAACTCAGCTAGGTTACACTGTGAGGGG
>NZ_JAKSYN010000056.1:0-310 GCF_022829565.1 Methylobacterium sp. J-001 | reverse complement strand
GGCGTTACGGGTTATTTGCCAGGGGCGGGCGCCGGCCTGACGCAAGCGCGGCCCGCCAGCGCTGCGAGGCTCACCTCGGCGTCCGTGGGACGCGACGGACTCCCTCTCCCGTGCGGGCTAACGGATTCACACTGACAAAGCTCCGTCGCAAGCCTCTGAAACCCAACGCGTTTCCCCTCCCCCGTGCGGGGAGGGGTCAGGGGTGGGGGTGGTGCTCGATAAGGCGCAGTTGTGCCGTCTGAGCGACCCCCACCTCCAACTCCTCCCCGCAAGGGGGAGGAGAGCGCGCCGCACCTTCCGCAAGCCGTTG
>NZ_JAKSYN010000054.1:0-83131 GCF_022829565.1 Methylobacterium sp. J-001 | reverse complement strand
CGAACATCTTGCCCTCGACCCCGGTGAAGGTGAGGAGCGGCACGTAGACGAGGATGATGATGGCCTGCCCGTAGAGGGAGGGCTTGATCATCTCCTCGGCCGAGGCCCGCACGGTGGCGAGGCGCTCCTCCAGGTCGAGCTTTCGCCCGAGTTCCCCTTGGCGTTCGGCGAGATGGCGAAGGGCGTTCTCGGTGATGATGACTGCCCCGTCGACGATGAGGCCGAAATCGAGGGCCCCAAGGCTCATCAGGTTGGCGCTGATGCGGCCCTGGACCATGCCCGTCATGGTCATCAGCATCGCCACCGGGATGACGAGGGCCGTGACGATGGCCGCGCGGATGTTGCCGAGCAGCAGGAACAGGATGACCACGACGAGGGCCGCGCCCTCGGCCAGGTTCTTGGCGACCGTCCGGATGGTGGCCTCGACCAGGACCGTGCGGTTGAGGACCGTCTGGACCTCGACGCCGGGCGGGAGCGTGCGCCGGATGCCGGTCATGCGCGCGTCGACCGCGGCGGCGACGGTGCGGCTGTTCTCGCCGATGAGCATCAGGGCGGTGCCGATGACGACCTCCTGCCCGTCCTCGCTGCCTGACCCGGTGCGCAGATCGCGCCCGATCCGCACCTCGGCGACGTCGGAGATGCGGACCGGCACGCCGCCGCGCGTGGTCACGACGACGGAGCCAATGTCCTCCATGCTCTCCAAGCGGCCGGCGGCGCGCACGACGTAGCCCTCGCCGTTGTCTTCCAGGTAGCGCGCACCCTGGTTGGCGTTATTAGCCTCCAGCGCCCGCCCGATGTCGGCGAAGGACAGGTCGAGGGCCGTCAGCCTCATCGGATCGGGCTGGACGTGGTACTGCTTCTCGAAGCCGCCGATGCCGTCGACGCCGGCCACGCCCGGGACGGTCCTCACCTGTGGGCGGATGATCCAGTCCTGGACCGTGCGCAGGTAGGCCGTGCGTTCGAGCTCCGTCGAGAGCCTCTGGCCCTCGGGTGTGAGGTAGCTGCCGTCCGGCTGCCAACCGGGTTTGCCGGGCTTCGAGACCTTGCGCTCAGCAGGTTTCGCGTAGTGCACCGACCACATGTAGATCTCGCCCAGGCCCGTCGAGATCGGCCCCATGCGCGGCTCGACCCCGGACGGCATCGCCGCCTCGGCCTCCTGAAGACGCTCGGCGACCTGCTGGCGGGCGAAGTAGATGTTCGTCGCCTCGGAGAAGACGGCGGTGACCTGGGAGAACCCGTTCCGGGATAGCGAGCGGGTGTATTCCAGGCCCTTGATGCCTGCGAGCGCGGTCTCGACCTGATACGTGATGATGCGCTCGATGTCGTTCGGCGAGAGCGAGGGCGCAGTGGTGTTGATCTGCACCTGGTTGTTGGTGATGTCCGGCACCGCGTCGATGGGAAGCTTCGTCAGCGAGAACACGCCGAACCCGGCCGCGAGCAGCGACAGGAGCACCACGAGCCAACGCTGGCGGACGGAGAAGTCGAGGATCTTCGAGATCATGGCGGCCGCCCTCAGTGGTCGTGGTCGGCTTCGGCCTTGCCGAGCTCGGCCTTCAGGACGAAGGAGTTGGCCACCGCGACCTCGTCGCCGGGCTCCAGGCCGGCGACGACCTCGTAGGCATCGTCGTCCGCCTTGCCGAGGGTCACCTCTCGCTTCGAGAAGCCCTCCTCGGTCCGCACGAACACCACCTTCTCGCCGCCGATGGTCTGGATGGCGGACTTCGGCAGCCGCACCGCGACCTTGTCCTGGGCGATCTCGATCTCGGTCGTGACGAAGGTGCCCGGGCGCCAGGACATGTCCTTGTTCGGCAGGGCGACGATGACCCGGGCCGAGCGCGTCTCCGGGTTGAGGATCGGGCTGACGAAGACGACCTTGCCCTCGGGGCGGGGAGCGTCCTCGCCCCCGACGATAGTCACCCTGGCGCCCTCGCGGACCTTGGACAGCTCGGTGGTGGGGACGGGGAGCTCGATCCAGAGGGAGGAGAGGTCGGCCACGGTATAGACGTCGGCCGGGTCCCCCTCGCTGCCGACCTTCGTTCCGACGTCGACCTTGCGCTCCACGATCCGCCCCGCGAGGGGGGACCTGAGCTCGAAGCGGCGAAGCGACGACAAGTTCGGAGTGGTTTCGTCCTTCTTGGCCGCGGCGGCGACCTCGGTCGCGTTCAGCCCGAGGGCCGATAGCTTCTGGCGGGAGAGATCGACCCGCAGGCCCGCCTCGGAGTAGGCGGCCTTCGCGTTCAGGAAGGCCGATTCCGCCGAGATCCTCTTGTCCCAGAGGGCCTGCTGCCGGTCGAAGTTGGTCTTTTCCAGATCCGCCTTGACCGTCGCGGTGAGGAAGTCGCTCTTGGCATCCGCGACCTCGCGGCTGTCCAGGACGGCGACGATCTCGCCCTTGGCGACGTCCTCGCCGAGACGCTTGCGCATCTCCGCCACTGTCCCGGCGACCCGCGCAGGCACCCGGGCGATCCGGTCGGCGTCCTGGGTGATGGTGCCGGGCACCAGGAGATGGCGCGAGAGGATGCCGCCCTCGACATGCGCCAGCTTGATGTCCTGCTCGGCGGCCTGCTCGGCCGTCATCTTGATCTTGCCCTCGCTTGCCTCGTCGTGGCCGTGCGCCTCGCCCTCGGCGTGTTTGTGGTCGCCGTCGACCTTGGTGGCCTGCGCCCCGGTCACGGCCGCGTTGGTCGCCGGAGTCTTGGCCGCGGTGGAGGACAGGCCGGCGGCGGCCAGCGCGCCCCGCACGGTCTCGGACACGCGGGGGACGGCACCGCCGATGGCGACGCCTATGGCCAGGAGGGCCACGGATATGATTGCACGCATGGAAGGGAGGCCGTTCGCATAGGACCGCGGTCACCGCCTGGGGCTGGGTCGACGGTCCGGTTCAAGTCAAGCTCGCTCAAGGAGCCGGCATCCGCTGGGATGTCCGGTCTGCATCCGCCACGGCCGTGGCGGTGCCGCCTCAGGCGCGAGGGGGCCTTGGAAGGCGACCGGCGGAGATCGAGGCTACGGTGACGTCGGCCGTGGCATAGGACGGGCGTCCGGCGGTGGCGATCGGAATCCCGGGTGACGCCTCGATGCCAATGGCCAGATGGCAGCCGCAGGTCGCATGGCAGGCCGGGCACCCGTCGGGCTGGTCCGGCGCACCCTTATGCGAGGACGTGGCGAACGCGGGCGCGTGATCAGGAAGGCGATGGGCGTCGGCGGAGGAAATCGCACAGGGCGCCATGAGCGCCAGGAGGAGGACGAACGACAGCAGGCGGACGGCGGTCGCCCACCAGCCGCGCGACGCCTCGTAGGCCCTGATCGGGAATCCCGCGCTCATGACTGCCTTATGGACGATCCGGAGGCGCTCGTACATGCCGGACGGGCGTCCCAGGGCGCCTATCCGAATGCCGACATGCTCGGGGGTGCGTCCGCGGAGACGTCGCCCCCCTCTGCGTCTGGGGTCGCCGTAGCGTCGCGATTCCCGGCCGCCCGAGCAGGTCGGCGAGGAGCGGGACCGGGCATCGGACATGCTGCGCACCTAGTTTGGAACCGGTCCTGGCGATCGTCCGACAAGCCGAAGATGGAGCTGGGTTAGGCACGGGCGGCCCCTTCCACGAAGGGACGGAACCGCGCACCGGCCCATGCGTAAAACCCTCCAGGCCACGCTTACCGGGGATCAACCAAGGGAGCCGGGCCGCCAGCCTCAGCAGAATGCCGCGGTTGAAGTTCGGGTAGCATGGTGCTACCTCTTGGAGGCTGGATGACGCCGCACAATCCCCTGGCAAAGGTCCGCGCGCTCGCCGCCGACGAGGAGGCCTGTTCGTTCTTTTCTCCCGTCCTCGAAGAGCTCAGGACCCGTAAGCTCGACACGGACGACCTGCGGGCGATCATCCAGACGGAATTGGGCGAGGCGCACTTCAGCAAGTCCGAGCCGACGCGAAGACACCACCCGACCACCGTGTCGGACTACTACTCGATCTGGGTCGACGACTGCGCCGACTGGATGTTCCTGAAGCTGCTGGTCACCGGCGCTGACGTCCTGGTCGTCACCTCATTCAAGAAGGATATCGATCGATGACGATGGAGGCCTGCCAAGCCTGCGAGGCGATCGCGGTCTGCGAGCGCGTCGAGCCCTTCGTGGTCGAACGGTCGGGGAAGAGCCTCGCCATCCAGGACCGTCGCATGGCCTGTGCCGAATGCGGGAACGTCAGCTATCAGGGCTCTCAGATCTCCGAGCACGAGCTCGCCGTCGCCAACGCCGTGCGAGAGATGGACGGGCTCCTGTCCGCCGCCGAGCTCAACGCCATCCGCCTCAAGTACAAGCTCCGCCAGGCCGACATGGAACAGATCCTCTCCACCGGCCCGAAGACCTGGACCCGCTGGGAGCGCGGCAAGGTTCCTCAGAGCAAGGTCGCCGACCGCTACATCCGAGCCCTAGCCCGGGACCCCTACCTCGCCCGCCGCGAGATGCTTGCGGCCGGGGTCGTAAACCCGGAGGCCGAGGGCGTCTTCGCCCAGATCGAGCTTGACGATCGCAAGCGCGCCCACGCCGTCATGCGCGACGCCCTCGGGCGGCGCACCGAGATCGACCACGAGCGCTTCGCCGCCCTCGCTGCCGACGCGGCCTTCGACGCCTTCCACGGTAACCACGCGAACCCGGAAGCCGTCGCCGCATGAGCGAGAAGCCTCCCATGGGCGTGCTCCACCACCTTCCGCCGAGGAAACCCCTCGCGGATATGGAGGATTTCCGGCGCGACGTGGGAGAGACCATCGCGGCACAGTTCCGGGAGCAGAACGAGATCCTCCGCGCCGAGCGCGGTGAGCATCTAGCGCGTGTCCGGGAACAGGATGAGCGCCTCCAGCGGCAAGGCGAGCTCATTGAGCGGCTCACCCGCGGCGTCGAGCTCCTCGTCACCGAGATGCACGGCGTCCGGACCGGCAAGGCGGAGGAGGCCTTCGCCCGCGTCGGCGGCGAGAGCGCCGCCCCGGACCTGCCCACCGTCTCCGCGGAGTCCGCAGTGGTCTACATCTGTACCGCGGGCAGTATCGGCCGGAAGCTCGACTTCCGCGCCAGCGAGATCGGTACCCTGCTCGGCGCCAAGGGCCTGCGCTGGGCGGGCAACGGCGCCTACCAGGAACTCGGACGCGAGGTCGGCCCGAACCATACCAAGTTCTGGCACCGCGACGTCCCCGCCCGGCTCCGGCGCGTCCTGGACGAGAACAACCCAGCCCGCCACGGCATCACCGATCGCAGTGTCCTCGCGATCTTCCGCAAGTGGAGCGCCCGCCGGACCGGCGGCCCAGACCTCCTCGACAGCATCGAGGCGCTCAAGGCCTGAGCCCGGGCATCAGTTTCGGTGTGCCGCGGCGATTTGCTGTAACCTTGGTGACGGGGTTTTGATGAAAGCGCATCTAAGAAGCTATAAGCGTTGTCACGCGATCTATCTCATCGGATTGTATTGTACTTGTACATATCCATCCCGGACTAATTATCACGCATTCGCTACGCGAAACTCTCAACGAGAGATAATAATGGCATGATAGGTATCGGAAGCGCAGAATTCTACAAAATATTTCACGAGGAAATAGAAAAACCTCGAGTATTTGCTGATATAAATCAGCTTGCGCCGTCCGACATCGAACTCAGAATTCGCGCAATCTTCACTGGGCATAATTTTGATTTGGATGCTGTCGGCTTCGTACAAGCCTGTATGTATCAGCGAGAACAGAAGCTACCTTTCATAAAAATTGGACCCAAGCGACTTACTGAAGATGTTGACCTACTCGTTAAGGCCGTCGCATTCGGAATAGTTGACTGTCAAGAAATATCAACTGATCTCAGATTTAGTCTGTCAAGACCAGAGTCGAATCTGTATGTAAACGGATTTCCTGCATGTTGTTTGAGAGATATAAATCGGATGCACGATGACGATCAAGATATGGATCACTTAGAATTCACACGATTACACGGAGCAGCCGTGCTCGATCAAATCCAGCCTGTCATTCGTGATTTAAAAACATATTGGGGGAAGGAACCTCTCAATAAAAGCGTCCTGAAAAAGAGGTTGTTTTTACCAATAAAATATCAAACAATTTCAGATATTCTCGAAACTGTCCCCGGTGAAATCATGCAAAGTTCACTAAGAGGACAAATTGAAAGGGCAGCATATGTAAGACATGAAAGATTGAGACTGCTTAGGAGCCCCCGGTTACCTTCGATAGACGATGAAAAGGCGATTTTTGATATTTGAAAAATTGCCTGTTACACTGATCGGCGCGAACTACAAACGGCCGGAAGTGAACAGAAGCCGGGGCTGGCTCAATAGCCGGGAAGTCAGCCGACGACGCTGGTTCCCATCGCGTCGGGAGCCTTCAGGTCACACGACTGCATCCCGTGGGGCGATCACGTTAATTACGCGGCCTCGAAGGGCGGCACGACGACGCTGATGTGCACCCTCGCCCAGGAATTCGCCCCGCGCGGGTTGCGCGTGAACGCCATCGACCCGGCGCCGTGAGGACCGGCATTAACGCGGGCCAGATGCAGGGTAAAAATCTGCGCAGTGCGGTGTCGCAGATCCCGTATGGTCGCATCGGACGGGTCGAGGACATCGCCTCAGCCATCGCGTTCCTAGCCTGCGACCTGTCCGACTACATCGTCGGCGACACCCTTCTCGTCGATGGTGGGACGACCACTCCTGGCACGATGCCTATCGGCGGTAGGCCGGGGCCCGTACCTCCAAATCCGATTGATAGGTGAAAACCGTTAAGGCGCATCAGGGCTCGTCGCGGCCTGCGATGTTCCGGTCGGCATCCCGCTCGAAGGTCGAGGTGGTCAGCGCGTCGGGGATCCGCTCGGCGATCATTAGAAAGGGGCCTTGCATGGTGTCGGGGGCTAGCAGGGCCAGGCTGCCGCGGCGGAGGGCGCCGTCGATCTCAACCAGGTGGCCGCGGCACCTACTGCGGTAGGCGACGATGACAGAAGGCCGTCAAACGCCCTTTTGCTGCTCACGAAGCTGGTCCACCCAGGCCCTCAGGTCCCCGACGGCCTTGAGCAGTTCGTCTGGGCGCAGGGGAGCAGCGTTCCGCCCGGGAGATGGATCGTGGGCTTCCGTCTGATCGCAGCACCGTTTGAAGCCGGCGGCGAAATCCTCGACGTTGGCAACGGTCAGGCTCGCCACCTTTCTCAGGTCCTTGGTGCTGATGTAGTCGCGGTGCCTTTGGATGACGCAGTTGAAGGCCACCTCCTCAAGGGCCCGTTCCCACGTGCTTCGTAACCTGCTGAAGAAGTGGGAGGCCGCAGCCCCGTACTCATCATCCCGATTGTCGTCGTAGAGGACCTTGGCCGCCCGTGCGTCCTTCTCAAGAGCGTCGAGGCGCTCCCGGACCTTAGCCCCGATCCAGGGCAGTCCCTGGTTCACGACGCCCGCGCCGGCAGAGGTGTGGGTGAGCGAGATCAGGGAGACCGGGATCCTGCCGTCGATTGACAGCGCATGCAGGTCGTTCAGGAAGACGAGGTCATGCGTGAAGACGATAATCTGCCGGACGCCCCCTTCCTCGACCAGCCGCTCGGCGACCTTGCGCCGCCACCGATGGTCCAGCGAGGAGACCGGATCGTCGAAGACCAGCGTCGATCCATGAGCCGCGGTAGCGAGCTCGGTCAGGAAGGCGGCCAGGGCCACGCAGGTCTGCTCGCCCTCGCTCAGGATCTCGCCGACCTTCGCCCTCTCGTTGGCGAACAGCCGGACCTGGTACTGCGGGGAGCCGTACCTGCCGCCCGAACGGACGATGTCGACCCTCACCCTGTGGGCGGCCAGCTTCTGGATTTCTTCCTGAAAGCGATCGCGGACCTTCGGCGTGATGACCTTGTCGGCGATCGTGTTGCCGAGCGTCGTGATGGCATTCGTCGCCATCTCGGACAGGCAGTCCTTCAAACCCGCCAGCTCGCTCAGCCGTGCCACCTCGATCCTCGCCTTCGGCAGCAGTGCCTCCAAGAGTGCGCGGTCACGCAACTCGTCCCGTTCCGCAACCAGCCGTACCCGACCGGCGGGATCGACCGCCGTCAGAAGCTCCTTGGCATAGGCCTGCGTATCATCCGCAAGAGTCGTCAGCGTGCCGATGATGCCGGCCGCAACCACGGGCATTGGACCCGCCCCGCGGTCGGCGAGTGCCCGCGTGCAGATCCATCGCCGAAGCCGGACGGTCGCCAGCCCGCGCAGGATCGCGGCGGCGACATCTGGATGGGTCACCGACAGCTGGCGGCGCAGCGGAAACCCGGACATCCGCAGCGACAGACCCGACAGCTTCCCCAGGGCTTCCTCGTAGGCGACCTCGGCCTTCCGCGCCTCGCGCTCGCTGTCGGCCTTCACAAACTCCTCAAAGGTCAGCTTCAGATCCCCGGTCCCTTCGGAGATCGGCTGGTGGCAGAGCACGCAGACCGCTTCCGCGTCCGTCCGCGGGAAGTCGTGCCCCTCGTAGGCGACATGCTCCGAGTAATGCCGCGCCGCGTCCCATAGGGCTCGCCAGGTCGCCTCCCCGACCCCCTTCAGGGCGCTTCCGCCGAAGGCGCGTTCGGCCGCGAGCGAGGCGGCGGAGCGTTTGGAGCGGGCGGTCCCGGCGAGCGCCGCAAGCTGCGCGAGCTCCGCATCCGACACCGCCCCGAAGACCCTATCAAGCTCCTCGGAGAGGCGGCGTACGGCCCGGGCCAGCTCGCGCTGCTCCCCTGAGGCCCGGACCAGGTCGCGGGCCAGGTCCTCCTCAAGCCGGCGAAGCCTTGCGCGCTCCTCCGCTGACAGGTTCGACAGCTTTTCCAGGGGTCCGAGGTCGGTACCCGGAGCGAGCGCGCCGAGAAGCCGCCCGACCCGGGTCCCAGACCCGAACGCGGGTTCCGTGAACGCCGAATCCCGCGCCTGCTCAAGCGCCCCCTGTTCCGCCGTCAGCGCCGTGCGGATCGCTTGGCAGACACCGGCGAGCTCATCGGGGATGTCGAGCCCGAACGGACGGAACGCGACCTCGTTCCTCTCGCGCACATGGACCATTCCGCATTCGCGGTCGAAGACGCTGACGCTGGAAAGGATGGCGTGGGGAGAGCCCGCGTCGGTCCAGGCCAGCGGCGCGATCGGATCGCCCGATACGACGCATCCGATCGTGGCGGATCCCGCATCGGCACCGCCGCCGAAGGCATTCGGCAGGATCTCGCCGGGGGAACGTGCCCGGCACGCCCGCTTCAGGATGCGGGCATACCCGGATTTTCCTACCCCGTTGTCGCCGTAGACGATCGTAATTCCATCGGGTTCAAACGAGAGTTCCTGGCCGGGAGCGAGCCGATTGACGCCCATGACATCCCTGATCGAGGTCAGCGCTACCTTCTCACCGGCGGTGGCCATGGACGGAACATGCTCGGCGCCCAAGGGCGACGGTGTCACCTCGATACCGGGAAAGCCACATCCCCTCTTGCAGAGCAGTGCAAGCTCTTGGTGATCGTCGGCGTCGAGGGTGCGCTTGGCCACTATGCGACGTAGGGCGTCCCGCTGCCAGTCAGGCTTATTCCTCGACCATTGCAGGATGATCTCGAAGACCGAACCCGTCGCCGCCATCGAGACTCGTTCCCCCGCACGGGTTCGAGCTTAGCAGCAGAACCCTCGGATCCGTAAGGGGCGCCGGCGGCGTCGCTGGCTCCGACCCGTCAGTCCTCGGGACGCCGCCTGTAGGCCTTGTCCACTTTGTTGGAGAAGTTCCCGTGGCTCAAGCGCATCTCTATCTTCTTGCGTGGCAATAGAGCGTCAATGGCCTTCTTGGTGGAGCGCCATGCTACTCAAGCTCCGTCGACTAGTGCACTGACTCAGACGGATGGTTCAAGGGTTCGGTTGAGAGCGTCGAAGATGGCAGCGGCGGGTTTGGTCCAGACGAAGGGTCTGGGCCTTTGGTTGTGCTCGACGATGTAGCGTTTGATGGCCGCCTGCAGGTCGACGAGTCCGGTGAAGGTCCCGCGTCGCAACCGGCGGCGTGTGAGGGCGGAGAAGAAGCCCTCGACGGCGTTGAGCCATGAGGCCTATGTCGGGGTGAAGTGGAAAGTCCATCGCGGATGGCGGGCGAGCCAGGCGCGGACCTTCGGGTGCTTGTGGCTGCCGTAGTTGTCGAGCACCGCGTGGATCACCTTGCCCGCCGGCACGGCGGCCTCGACCGCGTTCAGGAAGCGGATGAACTCGCCATGGCGATGGCGCTGCATGCAGCGGCCGAGCACGGTGCCCTCCAAGACGTTCAAGGCGGCGAACAGGGTTGTGGTGCCGTGACGGCTGTAGTCATGGGTCTGGGCGGCGGGATGCCCTGGTCCGAGCGGCTGGTCGGGACGGGTGCGCTCCAGGGCCTGGATCTGGCTCTTCTCGTCGATGGAGAGCACGACCGCATGGGCGGGCGGATCCATGTAGAGGCCGACCACATCCTCGACCTTCTCGGCAAAGGCCGGATCGTGGGATCGTTTGAAGGTGCGAACCCGATGCGGTTGCAGGCGATGCGCCTGCCAGATCCGCTGCACGGAGCGCAACGAGATCCCGGTCTGCTGGGCGACGGCGCGCCCGGTCCAGTGGGTCACCTCGCCGGGGGGCTCCGAGCAGGTCAGCGCCAGCACCTTGGCCACCGTTCGGGTCGGATGGGGTGGGATGCCTGGCGGGCGGGTCCTGTCGCGCAGCAAGCCTTCGACGCCCTCCTCAGCAAAGCGCTGCTGCCAGCGTCAGACGGCGGGCCGACTGACACCGGCCTGCCGGGCCACGTCCTGTACGTTGAGACGCTCGGCCGAGAGCAGAACGATACGGGCCCGCAGGATGTGTTTGAGGGGCCGTGATCGATCCCCGGCGATCTCGGTCAGCTGTGACTGGGCGGTGTCATCGAGGAGCACGCAAACGGTCTGAGCCATCGCACAGACTCGCACACGTCACCCACCACGTGAATCCTCTGATCGCGTCAGTGCACTAGGTCGCCCGCGCCCAAGCCGCCCGGGCCATTTAGCCACTGACCGCCTCCTCGGCATCCGGAGCGACCGCATCATCGAGCGCTACGACGCCGCCCGGGGCGCGGCGATCGCCGATCGGGCCCGCGACGGGGTGGCCCAGCAGATCGCAGTCTCCCACGCCGGCACCATCGAGGCCTTCTGCGAGCGGGTGAAGCCGGCCGCCCCATCCGCCAAGCCTTGCCGCCTCAGCTACCCCGAGGGGATGAAGGACAGCCACGTCCGGACGGAGCTCAGGGCAGGGCACCTGGCGGGCTGGCATTGGGCCCGGCTCTGCTCCGTGGCCGACGCGATGGGCTGCGATCTCGAAGTGACGCTGAAGCCGCGCTCCAAGGGCTGAGAACCCCTCCGAAGGGGCGTCGCGTCAGTCGAGTGTTTTCGACCAGGCCATCTCCTCCCCCCGTTACTCCTATCCGGTGTAACGCGGGAATTGCGAACTCCCGGACCTCAGGGATCCAGTCCGAGGCGGGCCGCGAGGGCGGTCGCGACGGCCTCGCGCCGGTAGACGACCGCCGGCTTTCCGGCCGCGATGGCCCGTTCCGTGCGGGCCTTGAGCGCGGCGGCCGCCGCCAGCAGAACCCTTCCCGCGTCGATCGGGCTCGCGAGGCGGTACCCCTTGGGCGCGCCTGCGATGACGACCGCCAGCCCGTCAGCGATCGCGCGGTCGAGCGTCGCCGGGTCGGGCGCGCCCGCCTCCGCCGCCCGGGCGCGGGAGGCCGCCTTGACGGCGCGGTTTGCCTCGCGTGCACGGGCGGCCGAGGATGAGGTGCGGGGTGCGGTCATGGGCGTAGGATGCCGTGACGAGGTGCAAGGCACCATGACATGTCACGGCATCGGCACTCGCTCGGCACTCCCTCGTGCGCACGTCGTGCTGAGCTCAGCATTTCCTCAGCATATTTTTGGGCGTTTCAGTCTGCATGATCGGCGATTCATCAAGAGCGAAATCGCGATCCGTTCAGGACGCATGCTGCAGCCCCCCCGGAAACGGGGTGTTCACCATCCCATGTGGATCCACGTGGCACCGGGTTGACGGGGAGTCCCGCCCAGGCGCGAATTGGGCGGTGAGATCCGCCCCGCCAGGAGAGACGCCCATGTCGCACCAGACCCGCAGCTTCGCGATCGACAGCAGCATCCGCGTTGGCCAGGGCCTGGCTCTCGGGCACTCCGCGATCCAGGGTGCCTTCGACGGCCTGCGCGCTCGGCAGGACACGGACCGGCACGCCGTCTCGCGCCTCGCCGGCCGCCTCGGGCAAGCCCGCCGGGATGCCGTCGCGGTCGAGGCCGAGGCCGATGCCCTTGCCGCTGAGGCCGCCGAGCTCCGCCTCCTCCTCGGGGCCGCCCTGCAGCGCGCCGCGGCGGCCGAGGCCCGGGCCGAGCGGGCCGAGCGCGCGGTCGTCGCCGCCGCCCGGCGCCAGGGCCTCGTCTAGCCTCAAGCCCCCCCAGACATGCGAAGGGCCCGCCGGGATGACCGGCGGGCCCTTCGTCGTTCGGTCGCTGACACGTCACATGCGGCAGGCGGCGACGCGGGCGTGGGCCTCGGGGGTCTCCAGGAGCCTGTAGGCCTCCTCAATGACCCTCTTGTCGTCTGCGTCGTACTCGCCGGGGCGAGGCTTCGGGGCCTCGGCATCAAGGCGCGCCTGAAGGGACGGCATCAGGGGCAGGCCCCCATGGATCTCCGAGAGGGACTCGGCGCGGAGATGCTGCTCGACGCGGAACGCGGGCACGAATGCCAGATTGCACCGGGCGCCAGTGTCGAGGCCGGCGAGCCAGGATGCGACGTCCCGCGGGAGCGGGGCGAGATCCCTGCCGGAGCGGCCAGTCGGGTCCATTGCGGCTCGGTTGTGCGCGATAACGAGCTCTCCGAGGCCAAGCGCGACCGGGCGCGGGCCGGCCGCGGCGCGGTTGTCGTTGGCCAGGGCGACCTCGGCGACGTCGGACGCGTGGACGGCCGGACGGGGCAGCAGGGCCCCGAGGACACCGCCGATCCCGGAAGCCGTGAGATCCAGCCCCCGAGCCGGGCCCTCCAGGCCGGCTCCGACGGCGGTAGCGGTGCGGTCGACCGCGGCCTTCGCGACGCCGGCGACGCGCTTCACGTCCCCGTACAGGGACACGGCGGCCTCGCGGGCGTCGCCAAAAATGGCGGCGATGAGAGCGGCGATGAAGGCCAGGATTTTCTTGAGGTCGATCATTGCGGGACTGCCTAAGTTGAACTGAGGGAGACGGAGAGACAGGGGCGAGGGTATCGTCAGGCCGGGGCTAGCAAGTCGCCAGCTGGGAGGCGGCGCCGGCCTCGGCGCACCGGGGCCTCGCCGAGGGCGCGCTCGCAGAGCTCGTCGGGCAGCTGCAGCCTGTGCTGATAGATCAGCGCGAGCCCGTGGGCGGCCTCGCCCCGGTCGAGGACCTCGCGCTCGGCGAGGACGTGACCGCTCCAGGTCGTGGTCTGGCTGAAACCCTCGCCGTTCTGGATGGCGGCCCAGTCCTCGTCGAGGGAGGCGAGGTAGCGCAGCCCCTCCAGGGTCGCAGCGCGCACCGCCGGGTCCTCTGACCGGGCGTAGAAGTGCGGCATCGCCGGGCGCCCGATCCTCTGCTCCGCGCGGACGCGGTTGGCCTCGGCGTTGGACAGCCAGCGCTCCGCACGCTCAAGATCGTAGGGCCCCCATTCGGCCCGGTGCGCGGTCTCGGCCGCCTCCGTCAGGGACCGGCCGAACTGCCAGGGTGCCGCCCCGACGAGCGCCTGAAGCCGCTCGCGAATCGGTCCCGCCATCTCGTCGACGCGAGCCTGCGCGGCGAGCCGGCGTTCCTCGGCCCGAGCGTTGGCCTCGTCACGGGCGGCGCGGGCCTTAGCGATTGCGGCGTCGGCCGCCGCCCTGAGCGCCGGGACGTCCACGTCCTCGGCCGAGATCCCCCACCAGCACGGCAGCAGGTTCGGGGTGCCGGCGCGGTCCGTCCAGGAGAAGACCGCCGCGACCATCAAGCCGCGCTCGGCTCGGTAGGCGTCCGAGAAGGTCTGCGGGGCCTCGTCCATGACGAAGAGCGCCATGGCGTGGCCGTAGCGGAGGCGCTCGCCGACGTGGCGCCAAGGGAAGCCGTCGAAATCGAGCGGGGGAGCGGTCAACCGGGGCATGGGGCGTGTCCACAGGGGAAATGGTTAACGCAAGATTATGCTCCGAAATAAGCCCGGCCAATAGTCTTGTTGACAAAGCTGGTGCATTGGCTGCATGTTGATCTGCGTTCGCTAGGAGACCCCCGGTGCCTCGTACCCCCATGCCCCTCCATCCCCACACTTGGTCGCCCGACCTGGTCGAGCGCGTCAAAGCGCTGTGGCTCGCCGGCGTGTCCGCCCGCTCCATCTCGGCCACGCTCGCCGCCGAGGGCATCGCCCGTAGCCACAGCTCGGTCATCGGCCGGATGCGGCGCGAGAACGTCAGCTTCCAGGGCCCCGGGGCCAGCAGGACCCCCCTTGCACGTAAGCCCCACGAGGGCCCGCGGAAGGCCCCGAAGGCCCTCGTGGTTAAGGCGCCGCCGCCCCCGCCGAAGCCCGCGCCCCGCCCGGCCGCATCGGACGTTCTCCTGCCGGAGTCCCGCCGCGTCTCGATCCTCGACGTCCGAGACGGGGTCTGCCGCTGGATCGCCGGCGATCCCCGTCTGGACCCGACGGCCTGCGGGCACCCGGCCGATCTCGGCTCGCCCTACTGCCCGGCGCACCGGACCGTCGCGCCGAGGTCGCGCGAGGCCGCCTACGTCCCCGCTTTCCGGAAGGCCGCCTGATGAGCCGCATGAGCGACCGTGCCATCGACCTTCAGCACAACCACCAGGTGATGGAGCCGGACGACGAGGACGAGGCGCTGCCCCCGCACCTCGATCCGGACCGCCTCGCCGCCGAGCACCGCGCCCACGTCGAGGCGCTGCTCACCGACCTCGCCAAGCCGGAGTGATCCCCGTGCCCGAGCAGCCCCCCGCCGACGAGTTCATGACCCTCTGGGATTACGTCCCGGATCCTGGCCCGATGGTCCGCGATCCGATGTGGCGCCAGATCGCGCTGCAGGAGCTCACCCGGCCGGCCGACTGGACGCCGCCGGTCCCCCTGATCCGGGAGGCGGCCCCCCTGCCGCCGTGCGCCCGCCTGACGGCCCTCATCGACGACGCGGGCGTCGGGCGCCGGCGGCCCCGCGACGTAGCCATCGTCGAGGCCGCGATCGCGAGGAGCCTGCCGGCCGACGTGCCGACGTTCGTCTCGGCGGTTCTCTCGGTGCGCCGGGACGGCGAGGTCCTGGTCACGCGCGTGCGCCTGTTCGATGGGGGCGTCGTCGTCCTGAGAGTGGACGGGGGCCCCGAGCCCCACGTGCGTGGGTGGGATCCCGAGGGCGAGGACAGGCGCGCCTTCCACTACGTCGACGGCGCGTGGACGCGCGTCGAGAACGCCTGTGTCGGGGAGGTCATCTGATGGCGGGCGGGATCCTGACCGGTTCCGGTCTCGACGAGCTGGTGCGCCAGATCGAGGAGCTCCGGACGAGGCGCTACGAGGGGGCGTTCGACGAGGGCCTTGAGGCAGGTACGCCGCTGGGCGAGGCCGGTGCCTACGCTCAGATGGTCGCCGTCTGCGAGGACGTCCTCTGGCTCTACGGGGTCTACGGGGACGGCGAGCCGGTGGACGTGCTCGGCATCGATCGGATCGTGGAGGACCTCCCCAGGATCAGGGAGGGACGTCGGGCCCTCGTGATCCCCCGCGACCCGGAGACGCCCTGGCGCGATGCGGGGGTCATCGTCCGCTACGGCCTGCGTGTCGACATGCTGGCGGCCGAGACGGGGCCCGAGGGGCAGCGCATGTGGCGCCTGCTGACACACGAGCAGACGTGGATCAAGTTCCGCGACGACGACGGGCGGACCCACTACATCCAGGTCCGCGGGCTCCCGCCGGTCCAGCAGGCCGCGCGGCACGCGTACGAGGCCGAGGTGCGCGAAGCGGAGGCGGTCGCGGCGGCGCTGAGGTCGGCGCGGCCACGCGGGCGGGTTGCCCGGTCGTACTTGGAACTCGACGCCGCTGTTGAGCCCCTTCTGCGCAAGCTGCTGGTGCTCGATCCGGACGCCCTCGTGGGGCACGCCCTCGTCAGGATCGGCGCGTTGCCGCCCGAGTTCCGCACGGCGCGGGTCGACGCGGCGGTCCCGACGCTCGCGGCGCACCACCGCCACGCCGGGTTCGACGTCGCGACGTGCTTGCACTGGCTCCGGGTGATCCGCCGCCGGGTGGCCGCGGTCGAGGCGGCGGGGCCCAAACCGCCCCCCTCCGACGATGCCGATGCCCTCGGTAGCCTCGCGTGGTGAGGCGCCGGATCCTCCCGGGCACGCGCCAAGGCTGCGCGTTCCACCGAACACAAGGACACCTGACCATGGCCACCAAGAAGAAGCCCGCCCCGACCCCGTCCGCTCCCCTGTCGATCACGTTCGACATGAGCATCACCGAGGCCCACAGCCTCGATCGCTGCGTGATCAAGCATGGGTATCTGGTGACGGCCAGTCCGCCGTTCACGGCGAGGGATGACGGGGACTCCCACCTCTCCCGCGATCCGGAGGACGAGTTCCTGGGGGAGATCCTCGGCGTCGAGGAGGGGCGGCTCCTGCTCTTCCGCCGGCGGGACCCGGACGCGTGCCCGGCCCATTTCGGATGGCGGCCGACCTTGGGGCGGCAGTACATCGTCTTTCGGTTTTCGGAATCCGACGACGGCGATGCGTCGGCGGAGCTCCTCGAGGACGATAGCGCCGAGGCCGTCGATGACGCGATGCGGCAGATCTACCGCCGGTACCGCCCGAACCGGACCTACACGCGGACGGCCGAAACGCTGGGACTTCGAGCATGTCCCAGTAACCATCCCCCGCCGTGTTAACCGCGGCCTCTATTTGCCGTTGCAGTCGAAGCCCCCTCGATTCAGAATCGCACCATGCTCAATTCGAAGCCCACATTCGTCCTTCACGCCGGCCCGTTCGACTTCTCGGACGGCGCCCGCGACGAGGCCTCCATGGCCGGTACGGACACGCTGATGTCGCTCGACGTCGCCGCGTGGGCCCCCGAGCTAGCGGACGCCCTAGGCTTCCCGACCTTCTCCACCGCGCAGCTGCGGGCCGCGACGCGTGCCCCGGATCCTCATCGACTGAAATCGATGCAGCCCGGACACGCGATCTACACGACCCGCCAATACCTGCTCGACTGGAGAAATACGTGGCTCGCCCCAAGCAACCCTCCCGCCTTGTCTTCGACCGGAAGCGACAGGTCTGGGCAATCGCAGACTTCATCGATGGCGAGCGCTACAAGCGCAGAACACGACACGGCCTTGCAGCTCGCGGCGCGGCTCAAGAGGAGCTCGCGCTCCACATCGCGGAGCAAGGGCGCCTAGCCCGAGAGCGGCTCATGGCCTCGCCGGATCACGACGACCCGGCGAATTCCAACCCCCGCCTGGTGTCCGTCGCCGCTTGCTTGACGTTCTACGGCGCCCGCATGGAGGGCACGAAGAATGCCGCCTTGGTCGGCCAGCACATCGTCCACCTACTTCGCATCCTGAGGGGCCTGACGCTGGCGCAGATCCGTGGATCGACGTGCCGCGACTACGTCGAGAAGCGGACGAGCGAGCGCTACACGAAGCCCGGCTGGAAGATCTCGAAGCCGATCTCGACGTCGACGGCCCGGCGCGAGCTCGGGACCCTGTCGGCCGCCATCAACGCCTGGCATCGGGAGTACAACCTCTCGTCGGTTCCGGTGCTCGAACTGCCCAAGGCCTCGAAGGGCCATCCGGACTGGCTGACCGAATCGGAGTTCGAGCGCCTCCTGAAGGCGGCCTCCGGGTTCCGCTGGTTCTCCTCAGACATCGCCACGCGCGAGCCGTACTGGCAGCCGATCGAGGGCCTGCGCCACGAGCCCGGCGACCAGCTGGTGCGGTTCCTCCAGATCGCGTTCTACTCGGGCACCCGGAGCGCGGCCGTCCTCGACCTGCGCTGGCGCAAGCACAAGGTCGCCGGGTACGTGGACTTCCCGACGGTGACGATGTTCCGCGAGGGCCCCGAGGCGCCGGCATCCCGCAAGAGGCAGCCCCCGTGCCGGATCCACGATCGCCTGCTCCCGCTCCTCAAGGAGTGGCGCGAGGAGGACCTGGCGGCCGGCGTGTCGCGCGTCGTCCATCGGAACGGTGCCGCCGTGAAGCGGGTCAGCAAGGGGTTCAGGATGGCCGCGATCCGGGCCTGCCTGGACCGGCGCGACATCGACGGGACGCACCGCGTCACCGACCTGTCGGCCGGCCTCGCCGCCGACCTGCCCGAGGAGGAGGAGGGCTACCTCTCGGAGGAGGCCGAGGGCGACGCCGACGAGATGGGTTGGCCGACGCCGCACATCCTCCGGCACTCCAGGGCAACGATCATGCTCCGCGCCGGCGTGCCTCCGGTGGAGGTGAGCGAGTACCTCGGCATGTCGCTGGCCATGGTCCTCAAGGTCTACGGCCACACGTCGAGCGCCTACCAGAAGGCGGCTGCGGCGGCCTGACGCGGAGCTTTATTTTTTACAAGCACCCCTTGCTTTCGGCCCCGTTGCTTGTATATTTACAAGCAACGGGGAGACGGTCTCCCCGAGGGAACCGCACCGATGTCCAAACTCACCGCCGCCAACGTCGCCCACAACCAGGCCGTCGAGCACGCCCTGAACGAAATCATCACCCAGTCCGACCTCGACACCGCGCTCGCCGAGATCGCGGCCCTCTCCGCCCCCACCGAGACCGCCACGGTCGACCTCGACGACCTCGGCTCCGATGCGATCGCGGTGCTGGGCGACGGCTCGGTCCTCTGCTGGGGCAATGAGCACAGGATCAACGGCCGCACGTACCGCGACATCGTCGTCGCCGGCGGCGCCGAGGACGGCCATGGCGTCATGAACGCCGAGCTCCAGGCCGAGATCTGGGAGGACTCCCAGGTCTGCGCCGACTGAGGGCGCGGACCGGCCGGGGGATCGCCCCCCGGCCTCAGGCGAGAACCCTACCCCCAGCACAGAGGATCCGGACATGGCCAGGATGGTGGACTTCGACAACGACGGCGTGGACTTCGACGACGGCCTGCGCCTGACGACCGAGGGCGAGTTCAGGTTCGACGGCAATTGGATCGTCCGGGTCGGCGTCTACCGCCGCTACGAGGGCGAGCGGGACTTCGAGCGCGAGGCGACCGTGCACGTGCGCACCGGCCCGACGGCCCGCACGATCGAGGCCTCCGTGCTGCGCAAGCGCGCCGAGCGCCGCCTCTCCGGCGACTGAGGCCCGCCCCTCGGGAGGGGTGAGAGACCTCCCGATCCCGGGCCTCAGGACCGAACCCAGCCCTTCCGGAAGGACCACACCCATGAAAGCTGCCATCCCCGCCATCGAGGCCGTGCTCGCCGCGTCCCCGTCCCGGGACGAGGACGCGACCGTCTACGCCATGTTCGGCGCCCTCGGCACGATCGACGCCGAGGGTCGGGCCGCCGCCAAACGCGCCTTCCCGGAGCACCCCGCCGTTGCCGCGATCCTCACGTTCGACTTCTGCACCTCCGACGACCACGCTACCGTCGCCGCCGCCCTGGAGCCGCACGCCGCCGCGGCACCGACGCTGCGCCAGTCGACCGAGGACGACGAGTGGACGGCCGCTGAGAGGGCCGTCTACGCCGCCAGGACCTTCGTCGGAGAGGTAGCTCGGATGACCGGCCACGGACGCGCCGGCCACGACCGCTGGGAGGCACGCGAGCACTTGATTGCGACTCTGCGAAACCTGCAGGTGCGCCATCTTGAGGAGGTCGCGTGCGATCGCATCGGCCAGTTCCCCGGGTACGACGTCCGCGGTCAGGGGTGGTGGGCGTGGGGCGCGCCGGGAGGCATGAGCATCCAAGTCCGCGTGGGTGGCAGGCCGATCCTCTCGCTCCCCGGAGACGTCACGCGCCGCGAGGTCGAGATGGCGATCCTCGGCTGGAAGGCCGGCAACGACCAGGGCCTGCACGAGGGCGCCGAGCGCATCCGCCGGGGGATCAAAAACCTCCTCGAAGTCGAGGCCGCCTGAAGCCTGCACCTCCACCGGCCCCCCATCACGGGGCGGCCGGTGTAGAATTGAAACGCCCGTCCTGCGCAGGAGCCCGCACCGTGTCCTTCGATTTCCCCAAGCCGATCCGCGAGGCCAAGGTCGACCTCTCGGGTTTGACCGAGGCTCAAATCCTCATCCGACGGGGCGTCATCAGCCTCGGCGAGCGAGCCTTCGGGCCGCGCTGGCAGAGCTTCTTCGCGACGGCGCTCTCGGAAGTTGCGGGCCGGCGCATCACCCAGGCGCAGGTGTCGCAGTGGATTTCGGGCTCCCGCCCCGTGCCCGATGCCCTGTTCGAGCCCACTCGGCGTCTCGCGATCCGAGCGGCCGAGGACCTGGAACGCCGCGCGGCCGAGATCCGGATGGAGTGGGCCCCGGCGGCGCCGGAGGAGGACAAAGCCGACCTCGCGACACTGGCCTGAGGGCGGGCCCTGCGTCGGAAGGACCAGGGACTAGACAAGCGTAGTCGAAAGTCGATATAGGGGGCTATGTCGACTTTCGAGGTACACCATGGCTGAGGACGTCCGGCTCTCCGACACGACCCTGCGCGCGCTCAAGTTCCTGCTCTCGGCTCCCCTTGAGGGGAGGTCGGGCGCGGAGATCAGCAAGTCCGCCCGCATCGGGTCGGGGACGATGTACCCCATGCTCGCCCGGCTGGAGACCGCCGGCTGGGTCGAGGGGAAGTGGGAGGAGGTGGAACCGAGCGAGGCCGGGAGGCCGAGGCGACGGTTCTACACGCTGACGATGGCAGGGCGCGCCCGGGCCCGTGCCGCGTTCGCCGAGTACCAGGTCGCGCCGGAAGGAGCCCTCGCATGGAACTCCTGATCGGGCTGCTCATGAACATCCTGGGCGCGGACCTCTACGACCGCTGCCCGAGGCTCGCCCGCTTCCTCATCCGCAAGGCGGCCGCCCGGCTGCCGGAGGGCAAGCGGGAGTCCTACGCCGAGGAGTGGTCATCGCACCTCGCCGACTGCGACACCAAGCTCGATCAGCTCCGGCATGCTCTCGGCTGCTGGTGGAGCGTCGGCGGGATCCTGAGGACCGAGCCGCAGCCAAAGCGGGCTTACAGCCTCGACGCGCTCATCCTCGGCTCCGGCCTCATGCTGGTCGGATCCACCGCGGAGGCGATCATGTCCGCGATGGCCGGCGCGCCCTGGCTGTACCTGGTGAGCTACCTGTTCCAGATCCTGCCGGGAGCCTTCGTCGTCGTCCTGGGGATCCGGATGCGTCTGAAGGATGGGCGGTACGTGTATATCTGACGCCCGGAGCGGGGTCCCGGAATGGCCCCGCAATTACGAAATCCGGCCCGCATGGCCGTGCATGGCGCTCGATCCAATCGAACGGCGTTGCATGGGAATTGACGGGCCGGACGCCGGTCCCTAGGAAAGTTGCGGCGGGGTGAGAGCCTTGCCAAGGTTGGGGTCGAGGGTTCGAATCCCTTCGCCCGCTCCAGTTTTCCTTCCCAACCGGATCTTCGCAAAACGCCCGCATGGGCGTTTTTTGCTTTTCGGGCTACCGCGTCTCGGTATCAAACGCCTTCGGTCCGTGACCCAGAACGGGCGGACGGCCTATTCTTCGACGCTTTCGTGGATCGTGATCCTGGGCAACCGAAATCCGGCGCCGAAATGCCGTTCTCTGCGAAGAGCCCGCGGCGGCTGTGGGCTCAGCCGCGTATGCCGTCTGCGAAATGTTCACGGATCCAGCACTCCCCGGAGATCCGGGCGCCGTTCTGCGTGACGAAGGCGTAGGGCGAGTGCTCGACCACCGCGCCGCCGCCGGCCCGGATGATCCAGCGGTAGCACCGCGGATCGCTCGCGCAGGGAATGACTTCGACGCTGTGGGCGGGTATCAGACCGATCGACATGGCCTGTTAACGTGCCACACAGGATTTCCGCTCCAAGGCACTGCGCCGCACGGTTACTTAAGTGTGCAATCGCACGCTCGTACAAATTGCATCGACTGTTCGGGGACGACGAAGATCTGAGTGGCGCGTCGGTTCGACCAGATGGTCGCACCCGGATGCGACCCGCCATTTCCTGACGTGGCTCAAAGACTTGCAAGACCGCCTCCGATCTTTTTCGTGGGTGAATCCCGACTCCGCAGCAGAGGACACGGCATGTCGATCAACGCGCTCAACGACCGCAAGAAGCTGTCGAGCGATTTCAACGAGGCCAACGACGCATTTATCGACGAGGTGCTGAAAGCCCTCCAGGCCGGGCAGATTCCGATGGATCTGGCCCGCGCCTACCTCGCGCATCCGGTCGCGATGATGCACACGGATGGTGCCCAGGCGGTGGCCAACTACTTTGACCGGATGCTTGCGCAGCGGCCGAACATCGACTGGATGCCCGGCGATTGATCGGCTCGGGCCGAGAAAGGGATAGCGGATGACCGTCGACGAGGTCGAAGACCTGAAGCGCGCGCGCGGCGCCCTGGCGCGGCAGAGGAACGCCATCGCCAAGCGGTTGGGCGGCCTCGACGTCGCCCCGATCTCGATGGCCGAGGACCTGACCCGGACCCTGCTGGCGATCGAGGCCGTCGATCGGGCCCTGGTCGATGCCGGGCAGCCGCATGTCGATATCGGGGCCGCCCACGACCTGTAGGCATCGCCGGCGCCGCGTCACGTCGAAACCTTGCGCGCCGCTCCCGGGCGGGCATACAGGCGAAACGGTGCGAGGAGACCCGACGATGACCGACCGCCTGCCCGGCTTCAACACGCTGGCGATCCATGCCGGCGCCGCGCCCGACGCAGCCACCGGCGCGCGGGCTACGCCGATCTACCAGACCACGAGCTTCGTGTTCGACGATGTCGACCACGCCGCCTCGCTGTTCGGGCTCCAGGCCTTCGGCAACATTTACTCGCGGATCACCAACCCGACCAACGCCGTGCTGGAGGAGCGCATCGCGGCGCTGGAAGGCGGCACCGCGGCGCTCGCCGTGGCCTCGGGCCATGCCGCCGAGTTCCTGACCATGCACGCTTTGATGCAGCCGGGGGACGAGTTCGTCGCCTCGAACAAGCTGTATGGCGGCTCGATCAACCAGTTCAACCACTCGTACAAGAACTTCGGCTGGTCGGTGGCCTGGGCCGACAACGACGACCCGGCCTCGTTCGAGGCGGCGATCACTCCGCGCACCAAGGCGATTTTTTGTGAATCCATCGCCAATCCCGGCGGGGTCATCACCGATATCGCGGCGCTTTCGCAGGTCGCCAAAAAGCACAACATCCCGCTGGTCGTCGACAACACCATGGCGACGCCATACCTGATCCGGCCGTTCGAGCACGGAGCCGACATCGTCGTGCACTCGGCCACCAAGTTCCTCGGCGGCCACGGCAATTCGATCGGCGGCCTGATCGTCGACGGCGGCTCGTTCCAATGGGCGGGGGACGCCCGCTATCCGATGATGAGTCAGCCCCGGCCGGAATATTCCGGCATGGTTCTGGCCGAGACCTTCGGCAATTTTGGGTTCGCCATCGCGTGCCGGGTGCTTGGCCTACGCGATCTCGGCCCATCCCTATCGCCGTTCAACGCTTTCCTGATTCTCAACGGCATCGAGACCCTGCCGCTGCGGATGCAGCGCCATTCCGACAACGCCCTGGTGGTGGCCAAGCATCTGGCGCAACACGACGCCGTGGCCTGGGTGAGCTATCCGGGCCTGGAGACCGATCGCTACCACGCGCTGGCGCAGCGCTACACGCCCAACGGCGCCGGCGCGGTCTTCACCTTCGGGCTGAAGGGCGGCTACGAGGCCGGCGTGAAGCTCGTCTCCAACCTGCAGCTGTTCTCGCACCTGGCCAATATCGGCGACACCCGCTCGCTGGTGATCCATCCGGCCTCGACCACGCACCGCCAGCTCACCGACGCGCAGAAGAGCGCCGCCGGAGCAGGGCCGGAGGTGGTGCGCCTATCGATCGGGCTGGAGGATCCGGCGGATCTGATCGAGGATCTGGACGGCGCGTTGAGCGCGTGAAGCGGCGTCCGAGACCGAGAACCTCGCCGCAGGGTTGAAAGTCCCCCCGGGTCTGTAGCTTGCCGTCAGTGCTGACGGCGCCAGGCCTCCGTTTCGCGGACGGTCTCCTCGACCTCCTCGCGATTCGAACGCCAGCCATAGGCGCTCGGCAATTCGCGACGCGCCAGGAATGCCGTCATGATCGCGACGACGTCCCGCGTCGACAGCACCTCATTCGCCCGAACGGTCACCTGATAGCTGTTCGTCTCGATACGCGCGGGCTTCGCCGCGCCCTGTCCCGGCCTCCCGGCGACGAGATGCTGGAACGGACGACGCGGGTCCATGCCGCCGTTCCCATCTCGGACATACACGCGCCGCTCCACGGTGATCCGACTCTCGCCGGTTTTGGCGTCGCGGCCGCCCGCGGCCTGAACGTAGTCTCCCCATCCGTCGGGGCAGTCTTCCTCGAGGATCATGAACCCGCATCCGGCCTGCGGGCACAGCGCCGCGGCTGTCTCGGCGATATCCTCCGGGCGAGGCGCCCGGATCTTGAAATCTCCTTCGGCGGTAAGAATGAAGCGGCGTGCGCTGCCGACCATCCCGTCAGAACGCCTCATCCGCCAGCGCCATCGTGCTCTCCGCCCCGGCCTTGATCCGTGCCAGCCGCAGGCTCGTCTCCGGCAGCATCCGCTCCATGAAGAACCGGCCGGTGGTGAGCTTGGCCGACCAGCGCGGCGAGGCTTCCTCGGCGTTCCGGGCGTGGGCCGCCTTGGCGATCCGCGCCCACATGTAGCCGAGCGCCACGAGGCCGAAGAGGTGCATGAAGTCGGTGGCGCCCGCGCCGGCATTGTCGGGCTTCGCGAAGGCGTTCTGCATCAGCCACATCACGGCGCCCTGGAGGTCGTTCAGCCCGGCTTGGAGCGGCAGGGTGAACGGCGCCATCGCCGGATCCTCGCCGTGGTCCTTCAGGAAAGTCTGGACCTCGCTCAGGAAGGTCATCATCGCCCGGCCGCCGTCCTTGGGCAGCTTGCGGCCGATCAAGTCCATGGCCTGGATGCCGTTGGCGCCCTCGTAGATCATGGCGATGCGGGCATCGCGCACGAACTGCGACATCCCCCATTCCTCGATATAGCCGTGGCCGCCGAACAGCTGCTGCGCGTCCACCGCGTTGGCGAAGCCGCGATCAGTCAGCACGCCCTTCACCACCGGGGTGAGCAGGCCGAGATGGTCGTCGGCGGTCTGGCGCTCCTGGGCGTCCTCGGACCGGTGGAGGATGTCCGCCTGCAGGGCGGTCCAGAGCATCAGGGCGCGGGCGGCCTCGTTGAAGGCGCGGATCTGCATCAGGGTGCGGCGGACATCCGGGTGGACCAGGATCGGGTCGGCCGCCTTGTCCGGGGCCTTGGCGCCGGTCAGCGCCCGGCCCTGGAGCCGCTCCTTCGCGTAGGCCACGGCGTTCTGATAGGCGACCTCGGACTGGCCGAGCCCCTGGACGCCGACCGCCAGCCGCGCCTCGTTCATCATCACGAACATGGCGTTGAGGCCGCGATTCTCCTGGCCGACCAGCCAGCCCGTGGCACCATCGTAGTTCATCACGCAGGTACTGTTCCCGTGGATGCCCATCTTGTGCTCGAGGGAGCCGCAGGACACGCCGTTGCGTGCACCCAGCGAACCGTCCGGGTTCACCAGGATCTTCGGCACAACGAATAACGAGATGCCTTTGGTGCCGGCGGGCGCACCCTCGATCCGGGCGATGACCAGGTGGACGATGTTCTCGGCAAGGTCATGCTCGCCGGCCGAGATGAAGATCTTGGTGCCGGTGAGGCTGTAGGAGCCGTCACCGTTCGGCACCGCCTTGGTCTTCAGGAGCCCGAGATCCGTGCCGCAATGCGGTTCGGTGAGGTTCATCGTGCCGGTCCAGGCGCCCTCGACCATCTTGGGCAGGTAGAGCGCCTTCTGCTGCTCCGTGCCGTGGACCAGGAGCGCCGCCATCGCCCCCTGGGTCAGGCCCGGATACATCCCCAGCGCGAGGTTCGCCCCCGAGGCGAATTCCTGCATCGCGGTGTTCAGCGTGTGGGGCAGCCCCTGGCCGCCGAACTCCTCCGGCACCGACAGGCCCATCCAGCCGCCCTTGGCGTAGGC
Source organism: Methylobacterium sp. J-001 (assembly GCF_022829565.1). Taxonomy (NCBI): domain Bacteria; kingdom Pseudomonadati; phylum Pseudomonadota; class Alphaproteobacteria; order Hyphomicrobiales; family Methylobacteriaceae; genus Methylobacterium; species Methylobacterium sp. J-001. The sequence continues at coordinate 56,985 of NZ_JAKSYN010000054.1, read as the reverse complement.
GTCGTAGGCGGCCTTGAAGCCCGTGGGCGTGCGGACGCTGCCGTCGGCCTCGCGGCGGCAGCCTTCGAGGTCGCCGGCCCGATTCACCGGGGCTAGGACCTCCTCGGCGAGCTTCGCGCCCTCGCGCAAAACCGCCTCGACCACGTCCGGGGAGGCGTCGGCGAATCCGGCGAGATTGTCCCGGCTATGAAAGCCCAGGACATCGTTGAGCAGGAACAGCGTGTCGTCGACCGGGGCGCGGTAATGCGGCATGAACTGATTCCCCCTTGCCGGGCTGATCGACGGGTTCGGCCCGCCCGTTTGCAAGCATCTAAGCGCGCCATCGCGTCCGGAGCAACGGCTCCGCCGTCGCTGGGACGGGATGTATCGGGGGCCTGCACGCCTGCGCCGAGGATTACTGGGCCGGCCTCACCTTAACCGTGTGTTTACCAAGAAAGTTAAAGGTCCCCTCGAACGATCCGGCACCCGCGTTCCGTGGATACCGTCTTCCGGTCCCGTCCCGCGAACAGGATCAACGCCGAACGCTGCCGACGACAGGCCACCGATGACCCGCAACGCCATGCCGCAGCTCGACAGTTTCGATCCGGAGGTGCTCGACGCCGCCCGGGACGTGGCGGCGCGAGCGGGCGTCCCGCTCGAGACCTGGATCGCCTCGGTGGTGCCCCAGCAGCAGAGCGTGCAGGGGAATCGGCGCCCGCGTCGCCGCCCGCGCACCGAGAAAGTCGGCCTTCCTGAGGATCGGCCCGACGCCGAGCTTCACCACGACCGTCCGGACCCGGCCGCCGCTCTGTTCGAGCGGAAGTCCGAGTCCCGCCCGGACCACGGTACCGAATTTCAAAACCCGGGCTTCGCCGCCATGATGAGCCGCATCGATGGCCTCAACCGGACCTTGGATGAGGAGCGGCGTTTAACCCAGGAATCCGAGGCCCGGCGTCTGGCCGAGATCGAGACTCGGATCGAGCGTGCTCTGAAGGCGACGCCGGTCCAGCAGGTGACCGAGCGTCTCGGCGATATCGAGCGGCGGATGTCGCAACTCGGCGAGCAATTCGCCTCCGCGCGCCCCGCAATCCGCCGCGGGCGCCCGGACGTGGTCGAGATCCGCAGCGCCGTCCAGGATATCCGCCAGCGCCAGCGTGAGCTGTCGGAGGGCGTCGGCGAGCGTGCGGTGACGGCTGGCCAATCCGATGGTGGCGTCGTGGCGAGCATGCGCATGGACCTCGCCCGCCGCCTTGAGGCCCGTGTCGAGGAGATCACCGCACCGTCGGTCGCCGTGTCTGAACTCCAGCGCGAGACCGTGCGCCTGCGCGAGGCGATCAACCAACTGGCGACGAGCCGGGATGTCGGTGCTCTCGAACAGGCGGTGAACTCGCTCGCTCACGGCATCGAGCGAACGCAGGTCGGCACAGATCTCGCCGCCATCGCTGCGCCGATTGAGCAGGTCCGGGCGCAGGTCGAGCGCTTGGCTGAGCAGGTCGCAGAGAATGTTCATACCCGGGTGGCCGACGACGTCCGCCGATTGGCCGAGCGTCTCGACAGCGTCGCCGCGACCGGCCCGGCCGGTCCGGACGGGCATACGCTGGCCGGCCTGTTTGGCGAACTCGAAGAGATCCGCCGTCTGATCGGGGCCCTGGCCGGTCCGGAGCGCATTCAGGGCTTGGCGAACAGCCTGCAAGCCGTGAGTGCTCAGATCGCGCAGCTGCAGCGGACCGGCACCGATGCGAGCCTGCGCCCGCTTCTGGAAGAGATCCGCAGCGACGTCCGCACCGCGGCCCCGACGGCCATCTCCGAGCAGATCCAGACGTTGGCCGACAAGGTCGACGGCCTCTACACGCGCGACCAGAGGTTCGACCGGGTCGGGGAGTGGGACGTGGCCCAGTCCGGCGACATGGCCTCGATTCACGCGATGCTGCGCAGCCTTGCCGAGAAGGTCGATCAGGTCGGCAGCCGCTCGGAACACGAGGGCCTCGACGCCCTGGAGAAGCAGGTGGTCACGTTGGCCGGCAGGCTCGACGCCCCCCGGGGTGGCGATCCGGCCCTGGCCGGCCTCGAGCGCACCATGGACGACCTGCTCCAGCAGGTCGCGGCCCTGCGCGAATCGGCGCCCAGCGAGGCCGCAGTCGAGCGTGCTGCACGCAATGCGGTGGCCCAGACGCTGCAGGGATCCAGCATCCCCAGCGCGGATCTCGGCGAGATCGGTCTCCTGCGCGCGAGCCTCGCCGACATGCAGGCGCGGCAGATCGCATCGGACCAGCGCCTCGGCGCCACCCTCGAAGGTGTGCAATCGGCTCTCGAACGCCTCGTCAATCGGCTCGGCCCGGTCGAAACCGCGAATGCACGGGCGCCGTCCCTCGACGAGCGTCTGATGGCCTCCACGAGCCCGGAGATCACCCGCGCCGCCGCGTCTGAAGCGTCTCGCTTGGCCGACGACCTGCTGGAGCCAGGGAGCGGGCGTCCGGGACGCGAGGCGCGCGCGGCTCGGGACACCACGGCCCGCCGGGCTACGCGGGACCGCTCGACCGAGCCCGCCCGCGGCCGACCAGCTTTGGATGCGGGCGGCGAAACCGACATCAAGACCAGTTTCATTGCGGCGGCCCGTCGTGCCGCCCAAGCCGCTCAGGCGGAACTCGCCGCAGAGGCGCCGGCCGATCGCCGGGACCTGCGCGCCCACAAGGGCGAGAGCGAGCTGACGGCGTCGGGGGAGAGTCGTTTCGATCGCCTGCGGGCCGAGATCAACCGCCGCCGCCGGCCGCTGCTGCTCGGGCTCGCCGCTATCGTGCTGGCACTCGGCGCGCTCCAGGCGATCAGCCTGCGCACGCCCGAGGAGGTGTCCCGCCCCCCGGTCCAGACCTCCCAGGTCGCCCCAGCCCGCATCGAGCCTGCCCGGGAGTCTCGCCCGGAGGCTGCTCCAGAGGCGCCGGCACCCAAAGCACCGATCGCCGATCCGTTGACCACGCAGGCCCTGCCGAGCGCTCCGCCTGCCGAGGCACGCACGACACCCGCCAAGGCGGCGGTGCCCCAGGTCTCCGGCATTAACACGATGCAAGCCGATCTCGGCACCGTGCCGCCAGCCCTCGCCAAGGTGAAGCAGGCGGCTCTGGACGGCGACGGCGCGGCGATCTGGGATCTCGCAACCCGCGAGGCGGATGGCCGTGGCATGCCGCGGGACCTCGCTGTGGCGGCGAAGCTCTTCGAGAAATTGGCGGTCGCCGGCTATGCGCCGGCGCAGTACAAGCTCGCCGGCCATTACGAGAAGGGCTCCGGGCTGGTCCGCGACCTCGACAAGGCGAAGCTCTGGTACGGCCGCGCGGCCGAGCAGGGTCACGCCCGCTCGATGCATAATCTGGCGGTGCTATACGCAGAGAACCCCGCCGCCAACGGCAAGCCCGACTTCGCGTCGGCCGCCTCGTGGTTCCGGCAAGGGGCCGAGTTCGGCGTCCGTGACAGCCAGTACAACCTGGCGGTGCTCTACGCCCGGGGCCTCGGCCTGACGCAGGATCTGGTGCAGTCCTATGCCTGGTTCTCGGCTGCTGCCGCGCAGGGCGACGACGACGCGGCCAAGAAGCGCGACGACGTGGCGAACAAGCTGAACCCAGCGGACCTCACCAGCGCCAAGAGCCTCGCCGCCACCTTCAAGCCGCGCAAGATCGACGCGGCGGTCAACGAGCCGCCCGCCCCGAAGGAGGGCATCACGGCGCCGATGTCGCTGCTCGGGGCGCCGACGCCGAACTCGACCACCTTCACGCCGCCGCCGCGCAAGTCGTAGCGGTCGGAGCCTGCGACGCCCGACGCATCACCCGCCGATCCAGCCCCGGTGGATCCGGGTGATGCTCTCTTTTGCCGCCCTGATCCCAGCTTGACCGCTCCGCCGCGATGCGGGAACGCTCTGCGTGGGCGGCACCCGCCCCTGTGAAAGAAGCGTAGCCGTTGCCTGTTCGGCGGCTCGGAGGATGGATGGCGCACCGGAACCCCGTCCCGATCAGTGCGCTCGTGCTCGGCGTGGCCGGCCTCATCCCGTTTTTGGGTTTCGCGGCGCTGGCGGTTTCGGGCACCGATGGCGGCCTCAGCAGCATCGGCCTGTCGCCGCGGACGATCCTGTCGGCTTACGGGGCGGTGATCGCGTCGTTCCTTGGCGGCATCCGCTGGGGCGCGGCCGCAGCCCGCAATTCCGGCAATGGCGATTACGTCATCGCGATCGTGCCGTCCCTGGTGGCCTGGGCGGCGATGGCCGCGCCGGCGCCCTGGGATCTGTGCGTCCTCGGTGCCCTCGTACTGGCCTGGGGTCTGATCGACCAGGACCTTCCACGCCGCGGCCTCGTACCTCTCTGGCTCGGCCGCCTGCGGCTCGTGCTCTCTGGCGTCGCTGGCGCCGCCCTGCTGGTTGCAGCGTAAAAGCCCTTCAAAAAACGCCCTCTGCGCTGTCTTGAGCATAAGATGACGCCCGGTAATCGGGCGTTTCGTGAGGTGCTGTAAGCTCCGGCTTATTCATTTTTCACGGACGCGCCGCTGACTGCGCCCGCCGAAGACAACGACCAACCGCTGGGCGGTGGAACAATCAACTGTCTGCAGCCATCTCACGGAGCAGCTTCAACACCGCGCCGCGGCGGGTCGGTGACTTGATCGCCCGGAACAGGGCCGCGGCCTCGTCGCATTGTGCCTCGCTTGGCCCGGACGGATCGACCATCGCGGACTCGACGCGGAAGAAATAGGACGGCGACACGTCCAGCGTCTCGGCGATGCGCTCGAGCAGATAGCGCGTGGTCGGAGGCGTCTCATCGTCGATCATTGGCTCGAAGCTCGCACGCGATCCGCGTCACATATCGAAGCCGAAGCGAGTTCGGCCTCGCAGAAGAGATTTCGCGGCCAACCTATCGCCGAAGCGCGACAGATGCCATCCTCAGGTTGTGGTGGCCTGCGATTTGTCGCGCTACGTGCAAAATTTCGGGGCGAGCATGCCGCAATCGAAACATTTCGACAGGACATTCAATATCTTACGCGATCTCGATCGCGCCGCGACGCCCGACGAGATCGCTCGTCTGCTGGTCGGTGCGTTCGGACGCTATGGAATTTCATACGTCATGGCCGGCATCGTGCCGGAGCCGAATCTGCCAGCGCGCCGTCACGCCGGTTACGTTCTCGCCAGTACCATGCCGGAGGAATGGGCCCGCCGTTACGTTGCCCGCGGCTACGCCCTTCACGACCCAACGGTTCGCCGGCTTTGCACCAGCGCCACGCCGTTCGATTGGAGCGCCGTGCAGCCCGACACGGCGACAGCCGGCCGCGTCATGAACGAGGCCACCGAGTTCGGCATCCGGGCCGGCGTTACGATTCCGTTCGTGACCCTCGATGGCGAACCCGGCGGCATCAGCTTCTCTGGGGGGGCGATCGAGATTGAGGCGGCAGACCGAATCGCCGTCAATTTGGTGGCGACTTATGCCGTGGGCCAATTGCTGCTGATGAACAGCCGGCCTGTGCCCGGTGAACCAGTGCGTCTGTCACCCCGGGAGCGCGAGACTCTCCAATGGGCCGCCGAGGGCAAGACCGACGCGGAGATCGGTGTGGTGATGGGCATCACGGCGTCAGGGGTCGACTACCATCTGCGCTCGGCACGCACGAAGCTCGACACGGTCAACAAGGCGCACACCGTGGCGCAGGCTCTGCGGGCCGGCCTGATAACCTAGGGGTAGCATCAAAACTCACGGTCGCAATTGTCGTCGGCCTTACACGCAACCCTACGGTTTTGCGTAGTACACACTCGACCGGCGACGCGGGACACTCACGGCATAGAGACGTGAGGTTGTTCCATGATTCATGTGGTTACCCCAGCCAACGCATCGCAATATAGCGATGCGATGGAACAGGTTTGGCGCCTGCGGCACGAGATCTTCGTTGAGGAGAAAGGCTGGACGGACTTGGCCCGGCCGGACGGACGTGAAATTGATCAGTTCGATACGCCGCAGGCGGTGCATTTCCTCGCCATGGAGGGCGAGAAGGTCATCGGCTACAGCCGACTCCTGCCGACCACCCGCCCGCACCTCTTATCCGACGTGTATCCGCAACTCTGCGAGGGCGAGCGACCGGCCGGGCCGCACCTTTGGGAATGGACCCGCCAGGGTGTGGCCCGCTCGCACCGCGCCCGGGGCCGGGTGGTCAATCCGGTCTCGATCGCGCTGCTCACCGGCATCGTGGAGTGGGGCATGGCGCACGGCCTCACCGGCCTGCTCCTGCAGATGCCGACCCTCTACATGATCCACGTCATCCAGTTGCATTTCCGTGCCCAGCCCCTGGGCCTGCCCGTTTTGATCGGTGGCGAGGAAATCATGGCCGCCACTGCCGCCTTCGACGAGCGCACGCTGGCACGCCTTCGCACGGTGCACGGCGATAGCCGTTCTGTTCTGGTCTCCGAGCCGGCCTACCTGGCAGCCTGATGAGAAGTTCTGACATGACCGATGCCCCACTCGACACCCTCGCGGTGCAGTGCCTCACGGTGCGCGATCTCATCGATTCGGTCGGAGACCCGCTGATGCGGGCTGCGATCGACCTGCTGCTGATCGAGGTCGGCCGAGCACTGGCAGAGAGTTGCGCGCCGGATTTCCAGGCCGAAGCCTGATCGGACGGGGCCGTGGCACATCCCGCCGCGGCCCCTGCTTGAAAACTCCCCTCAAGAGCGCAGCTGGAGCTTGACCGTTCGCGAAACCGGCGCGAGTTGGATGCTGGGCCGATCAGCTACGATGGGCCTTAGTCTGGTGATTGAGATCGGGATGCTGTTCCCATGCTGCGACACCCGGCGGGCCCCTAGCAGAGGGGCTCTCGCCGGCAACACAACCGCTCCCCGGAAGTGATTGTGATCGCCGACATGCCAAGAACTGATCTCACGGGCGGCCGAGCGGCACGCGATGTCTGACGCGTCACTCGGCGGAGAAGCCGATCGTCGCCGGGCAAATTCGAGCCGGATTGTCGCCTTCCTTCTCATGGCATTCATCTGGGGCGCCGGCTGGCTGCCGACGAAGCTCGCCATGGAAGTCTTGCCGCCGATCTTCTTTGCCTGCCTACGTTTCACGATGGCGGCTCTGGGGTTTCTTGTTCTTGCCCGGCTCCGTGGTTTTTCCTTGCGGGTCGAGCGACCGGGGCGCGTCCTTGCGGCTTCCCTGCTGATCACCACCGCCTGCTACGCTCTGGTGTTCTGGGGGCTGGCGCAGGCCCCAAGCGGCCTCGCTGCAGTGGTCAATCTCGGGCTTATGCCGATTTTCTTGATCGGCATCGGGGCAGCCTACGGGCAGGAGCCGATCACGCCGCTCCGGGTCGCCGCGATCATCTTCGGCCTCGCCGGCTTGGCGTTGCTGTTTTCCGGTCGCCTCGGTGCGAGCGGGGAGGGCGCGAAGGCTGTCCTCGGCCTCGCTGCGGTGGCGCTCGGCACGCTCGCCTATGCCTGGGGCACGGTGATCAGCCGGCCGATCGTTCGCGCAACACCGCCGGTCGTGCTGGCGTTCTGGCAGTCCTGTCTCGGCACGCTGGGCCTGATCCCGATCTCACTGGTGGTGGAGGGCTGGGATCCAGGGCGCTTCGCCGCGCTCAGTGATCCGCGCGTCCTGCGGGGACTCGCCGTGATGGTCGGTGGCGGATCGCTGATTGCTTTGCCGATCTTCCTGATGCTGCTGCGCGACTGGGGCGCGTTCCGGGCCGGGCTCTATGCCTTCGTCAGCCCTGTCATTGCCGTCCTCATCGGCTACGCGTTCGCTGCGGAGCGCATCGATATGGCCGAGGCCGTCGGGATGGCGGTGACGCTGGCAGCGACCGCCCTCGCACTCGGCAAGCCCGGTCGGACCGCGACATGAGAACGGCGGGCGCCCCGGGGCACCCGCCGCTGAAACTTCGGCCGAAAGCGCCGTTTCAGACGCCCATCGCGGTTTTCAAGTTCTGATCGACCTTGTCGAGGAAGCCCGTAGTCGAGAGCCACTTCTGATCGGGGCCAACCAGCAGCGCGAGGTCCTTGGTCATGTGCCCGGCCTCGACGGTGTCGACGCAGACCTTCTCCAGCGTCGCCGAGAACTTGGCCAAATCGTCGTTGCCGTCGAGCTTGGCCCGATGCGACAGACCGCGGGTCCAAGCAAAGATCGAGGCGATCGAGTTGGTCGAGGTCTCGCGGCCCTTCTGGTGTTCGCGGAAGTGGCGGGTGACGGTCCCGTGAGCGGCCTCGGCCTCGACCGTCTGGCCGTCCGGGGTCATCAGCACCGAGGTCATCAGGCCGAGCGAGCCGAAGCCCTGCGCGGCGGTGTCCGACTGTACGTCGCCGTCGTAGTTCTTGCAGGCCCAGACGTAGCCGCCCGACCACTTTAAGCAGGAGGCGACCATGTCGTCGATCAAGCGGTGCTCGTAGGTGATCCCGAGCGGCTTGAACTTGGCCTCGAACTCCTCCTCGTAGACCTTCTGGAACAGGTCCTTGAACCGACCATCATAGGCCTTGAGGATGGTGTTCTTGGTGGACAGATAGACCGGATACTTGCGGGCCAAGCCATAGTTCAGCGAGGCCCGGGCGAAGTCGATGATCGACTGGTCGAGGTTGTACATCGACATCGCGACGCCGGCGTCCGGGAACTTGAACACCTCCTTCTCGATGACGGTGCCGTCGTCGCCCTCGAACTTGATCGTCAGGCGCCCCTTGCCGGGCACCTTGAAGTCGGTGGCACGGTACTGGTCGCCGTAGGCGTGACGGCCGATCACGAACGGCTGGGTCCAGCCGGGGACGAGGCGGGGCACGTTCTTGCAGATGATCGGCTCGCGGAAGATCACGCCGCCCAGGATGTTGCGGATCGTGCCGTTGGGCGAGCGCCACATCTCCTTGAGGCCGAATTCCTGCACCCGCTGCTCGTCGGGCGTGATGGTGGCGCACTTCACGCCGACGCCGTGGCGCTTGATCGCCTCGGCGGCGTCCACCGTGACCTTGTCAGCCGTCGCGTCACGGTGCTCCACGCCGAGGTCGTAATACTCGAGGTCGACGTCGAGATAGGGATGGATGAGCTTGTTCTTGATCTCGGCCCAGATGATCCGGGTCATCTCGTCGCCGTCGAGTTCAACGACGGGGTTCGCTACCTTGATCTTCGCCATGGACCGATGCCTTCTCGCGTTGTCCCCGCGCACGGCATGCAAGGGCCGTGCGGTCGCCCGCCCGGATATCGACCGGGTCCGTATCGCCCCGGCGACATAGCGCGGCCCTTCCGGCAGCGGAAGGCGCGGGCTGTCATCCGGCCGGCTTCGTCACCCGGCCCTCGACGGGCGGCCGCCGCCTGTGCCAGAGGGCCGGCATGACGACCCGAGACCCGCAAGACGAGCCGCCGCCGAAGATCACCGAGCTGCCGCCGGGGATCGCCCCGGTGGTGATCCTGGTGGAGCCCCAGCTCGCCGAGAATATCGGCATGACGGCTCGGGCCATGGCGAATTTCGGCCTGTCGGAAATGCGCCTCGTCAACCCGAAGAATGGGTGGCCGAAGAAGGGCGTGCGGGAGGCGGCCTCGGGCGCCACCCATGTCCTCGACCGGGCCACGATCTTCGGCAGCGTCGCCGAGGCGATCGCCGATTTGCACTACGTGCTCGCTACCACCGCGCGCGAGCGCGGGCAGATGAAGCGCGTCTTCGCCCCTGAGGCCGCCATGGGCGAAATGGTCGCCCGGGAGGGGCAGCGCATCGCGGTGATGTTCGGCCGCGAGCGTGTCGGTCTGACCAATGATGAGGTGTCGCTCGCCGATGCGATCATCACCTTCCCGGTCTCGCCGGATTTCCCGTCGCTGAACCTCGCGCAGGCGGTGCTGCTGGTGGGCTATGCGTGGCGCCAGGCCAGCGGGCGGGCGGTGCTGCCGTTCTCGGGGGAGTTGCTGTCGCCGCCGGCCACCCGCGAGGCGCTGGTGGCGCTGTTCGGCAGCCTGGAGACGGCTCTGGACGGCGCCGGCTTCTACCCGCCCGAGAAGCGGGAGATCATCGCCCGCAATATGCGCGACATGCTCCACCGCATGAGCCTGACCGAGCAGGATGTCCGCACCTTTCGTGGTGCATTGCGGGCCCTGACGCGCAAGGGGACCTGATCAGTCGGCCGCTTGCATATCCGGTGGCTTGCCGCCGCCGAAGCAGCGTCCCACCGCCTCCCAGAATGCCGCCTGTTCCTCGGGCGTGCATTGCGCCACCCGCGCCTCGACCAGCGCCCGGCCGGCCATCGCATCCGCATCGGCGGCGACTTCGGCTTCGGTCGGGTTTATCGCCTCGTTCATCGGAGCCTCCATACTCCCAGAAAAAGGCCGAGCGTAGCAGCACGGTTCCGTTGCCGGCCGCAATCAGGCATGGAAGCGCCGCGCGTCGGCGGAAGAGGGCGGGGTATCGGGTGCGGCTCAGCGTGGACAATCTCGCCTGCCGCCGCTCCGGGCGCCGCATTTTTTCCGGTCTGGCCTTTGCCCTCGGGCCCGGGGATGCCCTGGCGGTGACCGGGCGGAACGGCGCCGGGAAATCGAGTCTTCTCGCGATCCTGTCGGGCCGCCTGCGGCCCGATGCCGGGCGTATCGACGTGGACGAGGTGGGCGAGGCCAGCCTGCCGGAATGCCTCCACGCGGTCGGCCATCGCGACGGGCTGAAAAGCTCGTTGACTGCCGGAGAGAACCTGCTGTTCGCCCAAAAACTCCTCGGCGCGCCCCGCCTCTCCCCCCGGGATGCGCTGGAGCAACTCAGCCTCGGCCATGCCCACGACCTGCCGGTGGGCTACCTGTCGGCCGGCCAGCGGCGGCGCGTGGCCCTGGCGCGGCTGCTGGTCTGCGAACGCCCGCTCTGGCTCCTCGACGAGCCGACGGCGGCCCTGGACACAGCCTCGCAGACGTTGCTGGCCGGCCTGATGGCGGCGCATCGGGCCGGTGGCGGTCTCGTGATCGCCGCGACCCACCAGGCTCTGGGTCTCGATGGGGCGGCAGAGCTGCGCATCGAAGCGTCAGCCGCTCCGGAGCCCGAGCCGATGGAGGATTGGGCGTGACCCGTGCCATCCTCGCGCTGATCGCCCGCGACTTGCGCCTGGCTGGCCGGGTCGGAGGCTCAGGTGCCCTGTCGCTGGTGTTCTTCCTGATGATCGTGGCCCTGGTGCCGTTCGCGCTTGGGCCCGACCTCAACCTGCTGTCGCGGATCGGCCCGGCGATCCTGTGGCTCGCGGCGGTGCTCTCGACCCTGATCGGCCTCGACCGCCTGTTCCAGGCCGACGAGGAGGACGGCTCCCTCGAGCTGATGAGCGCCGCCCCGGTGCCCCTCGAAGGCGTGGTGCTCGCTAAGGTCACGGCGCATTGGCTGACCACGGGTCTTCCCCTGGCGCTCGCCTCGCCGCTCTTCGGTCTGCTCGTCGCCCTCGACGGCACCGCCATGGGCGCCACCGCGCTGACGCTGCTCGCCGGGACTCCGGCGCTCAGCTTCATCGGCGCGGTGGGCGCGGCGCTCACGGCCTCGATCCGCCGGGGCGGGCTGATTCTCGCGGTTCTGGTCCTGCCGCTGATGATCCCGAGCCTGATCTTCGGCGTCTCGGCCGCCCAGGCGGCGACGGGCGGAACGGTGCCGTTCCTGGTGCCGCTCGCGGTGCTGACAGCACTGACGCTGATCGCCGCCGTGGTCGGAACGCTGGCGGCGGCGGCGGCGTTGCGCTGGCCGGAGTGATCTACGACCTTCAACCGTTTCGTACCCCCATGGTTGGGCCGAAGATGGTCGCATCAATGTCCTGAACTCTAATCCATGGGATTGTCGGCTAATATCTTTAAAAGAAAGTCGTATTCCCCGCCGTTGTCTTCGGTGCCTCGGAATGTCGATACCTCGACATGATTGTCGTCAAAGCATTCTATTTCGAGTCGCACCCCGTACAGCGACGCATCGACCCTGATCGTGTCCGGCCGATCCCTCGCAAGCCGGAAGGAATTTTTGCCTTCTCTAAAGTTTTTAGCACGTCGAAGATTGTATGATTTTCCATACGCCTCCCTCCTCTGTGAATCGATGCCGGCGTGTGGGCGACCCTGGAGGCTTTGGCGAACGCTTGGCTTACCGCTACTGTTCGGCCGCTGATCTCTCGGTCGCGCTCGTGTCTTTCCTGTTCGGATTGTGGCCGCTTTCGACGCAACCGAAATGAGGGCCGTCACACGGCGCCGATCATTGTTGGTCCGATCCACTGGCGGCCGTAATGGGTATGACAGCCTTCTGGAATGGAAACGCCGTGGGCTGCCAGTGGCGGCCGAGCTTGAAACGGTCTGCTTCGGTGCGCTCGTTCTCCCAGAGAAGCTTCGCCAAAGTCATGTGATCGCCCGTCTGCAGGGCCTCCCCTACCGTAACCCAGCTCCGGAGGTAATCAGATATCGGCTCACCATCGATCGCTTTTTGCTTCTCGTATCGCTCCCTGAAGCTCGGGGTAATCAGATCCCAATGTTTTCTGGCAATCGCAAGCTCGCCGAGCGCTGCGTTTGTGAGGCACATCCAGATATGATCCTTGTTGAAGCTATAGCCTCGCATTTCTTGGGATAAAATAAAGTTTACAATTTTCTCGATTGAGTCTAAGGATCTGAGAAGCGGAAGGACTTCGGTCTCAACCTGAACGACGAAATCCCCAGCGATCATCGGGTCGTCCCAATCCCAGACGCCATCTCGGCCAGCTGGTTTGAACCTGCGCGACCGACCGATCATACCGATCGATCGGCCATAACCTCCGAACCCAAATTTGTCTCCACGAATATACAGCTCAGTCAATCTCCATTCGAGCGTGAAATAGCCTCGACTGGGGCGATTGTATATTCGGATCTGCCTAGCGATATGACCAACACTCTGAAGGCAGAGGAATTTGCCGCCTGTCAGAGTGATGTCTTGATTCCGGTCGATTAAAGGAATCGACAGTTCCCTGATTTGCTGTGTCGGTGTAACAGTCATTTGGGCCATTTCCTAGGTCTTACCTGTATCATAATGAAGCGCATTGCTTCCGGAAATTCGCGCTTTGCCGCCTTGACGGAGTCAACAGCTTGCTTAGGGGTCCAGCCGTGTCGACCAGTTTTCGGCTCATAGATACACACGGTGTCGATGCGAGGCCTCTCAAATACGTCGTCTCTCTTGCTGCCAAAAAGAATGTAATCTCCATTCTTTCTTCGTTCGGCTAATATAAGTTCTGCAACAAAATTTGGATCTCTATTTTCGTTGATAATACGCGCGATCTCAATGTGAATCATTGTACCCAGCTGTGTAGCATTCGCATACACACCTTGCGCTGTCACACGTGCAGTCGCTTCGTCCACAATAGCCTGCACTTCCCCGTTCCTTGGACAAGCGTCATCCAATTGAGCTTGACTGAGCCGGCCGATCCACATCGGCATACTCATCTGCGGATCGTCCCCAAACTTATATTCTTGCGCTGTAAGCCCCAAAACGGTGCCGTACCCATCCTCACGAGCGGAGAGGTACGTCAGGAGCTGCAACCCAAGCTCGAAGGTTGCGATGACGGGGGCGGCGATCAGAGGTAGGGCGGGGGCGAAGGCCTGTTGAACGATTGGCTCAGCGACGAGACCGGTTGGTGTGAAGGTGGTCCGCGATAGGACCTCGCCCGTTTTGCCGTCTCGAACCGTCTGCGTTTCCCCGGAGGTCTCGAAGATCCGGCTTTCTCCGCCCGGCGCCGTGACGGTGTGCTGTTCGTCGAAGGGCTGTCGCCCCGCATGTACGCGGATCGAGAGGATGCGCGTCCCATCCTCGAGCGTCGTGCTGTCCGTGAGCACGGGTGGATCCTGTCGGGACGGTCCGCTGAATCGATCCTCTTGGAATGAGGCCCACTGAGCACCGATGGGAGCTGGCACCCACTCGCCGCCGTTCGGCTGTCCCGCTGGCGCGCGCGGCTGGGTCTCCCAATTTTTAGCCTGGAGCTGCCGCTGCAGGCGCATCAGCTTCGTCTCAAGGGTCAGGCCAGCCAGAACGTGGCGCAGCATGATTGCTTCGCTGTACGCTTGAGATTCGTCACGCATGGTGGCCCCACCCCGCCATGCCGCCCTGTTGCGGCCGCAAGAACAAAGCAAGAACATAGGAGAAATGCCAAGATCTAGGACGTGCGGCCCGACCGGCTCGCTCGGGATCTTCCGCGTTGACGCGCGGCATCGCGCTAACTATAGAGGCCGCTTCGCCGAGGGGCCGCGCTTTCGCGCGCGCTGCGTTTCGGCCATCGCCTGACAACCTGATGCGACGACCGATTTCCGGCTGAGCCGGCCCGTCGGCATCGCCCGACGAAGAGAACGAGGACTCCATGGCCAACACCGCTTCGGCCAAGAAAATGACCCGCAAGATCGAGAAGCGTACGGCGGTCAACCGCTCGCGCCGCTCGCGCATGCGCACCTTCGTCCGCAAGGTCGAGGAGGCGATCGCCGCCGGCAACCAGCAGGACGCGCTGACCGCGCTGCGGGCCGCCGAACCCGAGATGATGCGCGCTGCCCAGCACGGCATCGTTCACAAGAACAATGCCTCGCGGAAGGTCTCGCGCCTGGCTGCCCGGGTGAAGGCGCTGGCCGCCTAGTCCGCCACTGCACCACTGGACGAGACAGAGCCCGGCCTTCGCGCCGGGCTTTTTCGTGTCCGCTATCCAGGTGAGCGATCAGCCACTCTCGAAACAGATCACCGCCGTTCGGGATGACGCACGAGGCCCTGGGACGGTCCAAACGTCGCGAAGCGTTAACCCTAGACCAGAATTTGGCACATTGCAGAGTCTAGGGGCCGCGTGTAGCTTAACAGAAACTGACTGCGTTTAAGCAAAACCTGCCGATTTCGGGACATGAGCGAATCATTGCGATTCGCCAAGACTCTAACAAGCAGCTCCGCAGGGGCCGGCAACACTTGGGGTTGGGAATCTGAGCCGTCCCCACAAGTCCCACTGTTAAAGGAACTGTAGGTAATTGTTGATAGGCTCCTCCAATCGGCAAAAGTTCCTTGGTGGGGAGTTGACTCCACCCAAGGACTCTGTCCCGCCCGGTTATGCGGGACGCTGAGGGCGTAAATCGTGCGTACGCGCGGCCTGCGGGTTTCCGCCGGCGGCGTCGGGAGAGCCAGTGATGCGTGTCGACGGAACGGTGGCGAGCGACGACGAGAGTGGCCGCAGCGGCGGCAATACGGATTTCGGATCCGCCTGGGCGCGGGTGAAGCGTCGGCTGCGCGCCGAGCTGGGTGAGGACGTGTTCGCCAGCTGGTTCGCCCGTCTGGAGCTCGAAGGCGTCTCGGCCGGCACGGCGCGGCTGACGGTGCCGACGCGCTTCCTCAAGAGCTGGATCGAGTCGCACTACCTCGACCGCGTGCTCGGCACCTTCAAGGCCGAGGCCGAGGAGATCGCCCGGATCGAGGTCGGCGTGCGGGGTACCGGCGCCCCGGCCCGCCCGGCGGTTGTCGGCGTGCCGAAGGCCGGCCCGGCCAGCGGCCCGCTCGCCCGGCTCCACGCCACCAACACGCCGGCCCCAATGGCCCCAGCGGTGGCGACCGCCTCCGAGCAGCGCAACGCCGATGCCGGGGGGGACCTCAGCGGCACGCCGCTCGATGCGCGGCTGACCTTCTCCAGCTTCGTCATCGGCCGCTCGAACGCGCTGGCCCACGCCGCCGCCGAGCGGGTCGCCCGGCACCAGGGCGAGGGCGCGCTCTACAACCCGCTCTACCTCCATGCCGGGGTCGGCTTGGGCAAGACGCACCTGCTGCACGGAATCGGCCACGCGGCCCGCGAGGCTGGGCGTCGGGTGATCTACCTGACCGCCGACCGGTTCATGTACGGCTTCGTCAACGCCCTGAAGACGCAGTCGGCGCTCGCCTACAAGGAGCGTCTGCGCGGCATCGACCTGCTGATCCTCGACGACGTCCAGTTCATCCAGGGTAAGTCGATCCAGGCCGAGTTCGGCCACACCATCAACGCGCTGATCGATGCCGGCCGTCAGGTCGTCGTCGCCTCGGACCGGCCCCCGACCGAGCTGGAGGCGCTGGACGAGCGCGTCCGCTCGCGCCTGGGCGGCGGCCTCGTGGTCGAGATCACGGCCCTGGACGAGGCGCTGCGCGTCTCGATCCTGTCGGCGCGGCTCGCAGCGGTGCGAACTGCGCATCCGGGCTTCGACGTGTCGCCGCAGGTCGCGACCTACGTGGCCCGGGCGATCACCGCCAACGGTCGGGATCTGGAGGGCGCGGTCAACCGCCTGCTGGCGCATGCCACGCTCACCGGCACCGCCGTCACGATGGAGACCGCCGAGAGCGCCATCCGCGACCTCGTGAAGAACCGCGAGCCGAAGCGCATCAAGATCGAGGACATCCAGAAGCTGGTGGCCTCACGCTACAACGTCTCGCGCTCGGACATCCTGTCGGAGCGGCGCACCGCCGCCGTCGTCAAGCCGCGCCAGATCGCCATGTACCTGTCGAAGGTGCTGACCCTGCGCTCGCTGCCCGAGATCGGCCGCCGGTTCGGCGGGCGTGACCACACCACCGTGCTGCATGCGGT
This sequence comes from Methylobacterium sp. J-001, assembly GCF_022829565.1. NCBI lineage: Bacteria > Pseudomonadati > Pseudomonadota > Alphaproteobacteria > Hyphomicrobiales > Methylobacteriaceae > Methylobacterium > Methylobacterium sp. J-001. The sequence goes on along the minus strand of NZ_JAKSYN010000054.1, from coordinate 40,502 downwards.
CCGCAAGATCGAGAAGCAGATCGGCGAGGATGCGGTGCTCGGCGACGAGGTCGAGCTCCTGAAGCGCATGCTGCAGGATTAGGATCCCGACAGGATCCAGGCCACCTGACTTCGCGACCGCGCCCGATCGAACCCCGATCGGGCGCGGTTCCGTTTCAGGCGCCTCTCAGGCCGGCCGTTTCCCCGGGACCTGGGATGGTGCGACGCGTATGGGCCATGGCAGACTGGCGTCCAGCGAGTCGGCCCGGTATGGCCGCGTCGCCAACAGGCAAGAACATGCTGGGGAACGCCGATGCCCGAAGCCTTCATCTACGATCATGTCCGCACGCCCCGCGGTCGTGGAAAGGCGGACGGCGCGCTGCATGAGGTGACGGCCCTGCGCCTGGCCGAGACGGCCCTGCGGGCGCTCAAGGACCGCACCGGTCTCGACACGGCGCTGGTCGATGACGTCATCCTCGGCTGCGTCGACCCGGTGGGCGAGGCGGGGGGCGACATCGCCCGCGCCGCGGCCCTGGTCTCGGATTACGGCGACCATGTCCCGGGCGTGCAGATCAATCGCTTCTGCGCGTCGGGTCTTGACGCGGTGAATTTCGCCGCCGCGCAGGTGATGAGCGGTCAGCACGACATGGCGGTGGGCGGCGGCGTCGAATCGATGAGCCGCATCGGCATCGGCGCCTCCGGGGGCGCGTGGCCGGTGGATCCGGCAATCGCCATCAAGTCGTATTTTATGCCGCAGGGCGTCTCGGCCGACCTGATCGCCACCAAGTACGGCTTCTCGCGGGACGATTGCGACGCCTATGCAGTCCGCTCGCAGGCGCGCTCGGCCAAGTCCTGGGCGGAGGGGCTGTTTGGCGGCTCGGTGGTGCCCGTGCGCGACGTGAACGGCATCACGCTGCTCGACCGCGACGAGCATATGCGGCCGGGCACCGACATGCAGTCGCTGGCTGCGTTGAAGGCCTCCTTCGTCCAGATGGGGCAGATGGGCGGGTTCGACGCTGTGGCGACGGATGCGCATCCGGACGTCGAGACGGTCAACCACGTCCACCATGCCGGCAACTCGTCGGGCATTGTCGACGGCGCCGCCGCCGTGCTCATCGGCTCGAAGGCCGCCGGCGATGCCGCCGGACTGCGCCCGCGAGCGCGGATCCGGGCCTTCGCCAATATCGGTTCGGATCCGGCCCTGATGCTCACCGGTCCGGTCGATGTCACCCGCAAGATCCTGGCTCGGTCCGGGCTGAGTCTTTCGGATATCGACCTGTTTGAGGTGAACGAGGCCTTCGCGGCCGTGGTCCTGCGCTTCTGCCAGGCTTTCGATCTAGACCCTGAGGTCGTCAACGTCACCGGCGGCGCGATCGCCCTGGGCCATCCCCTCGGTGCGACCGGCGCGATGATCCTCGGAACGGTGCTGGACGAGCTGGAGCGCACCGGCAAGGAGCGTGCGCTGGTGACGCTCTGCATCGGTGCCGGCATGGGCACCGCCACGATCATCGAACGGGTCTGAGCGAGACTGCGGCGTGGGAGCCGACGGGGGGCCGCTCCCCAAAGCCCTGGAACGCTGCTAGAGGCGCGGATGACGTACGGCACGAATCCGGGCCGAACGATAACAAATTGGGAGTCGAGCCCTTGAACCGCCTGATCGCGACGCTCTGCCTGGGCGTCTCCATGAGCCTGCCGCTTGCCGCGCGCGCCGACGAAGCGTCGGACCGCGTTGCCGAGGCGACCGCGCTCGTCAACAAGACCCTGATCAAGAACCTCCAGACCGGCTTCAACGTCGCCCTGGAAAAGACCGTGGCGCCGATGCCGGAAGCGCGCGCCGAGGCCGTGCGCAAGGAACTCACTGACGAGTTCGAGAAGCAGCGCGGCATCATGATCGAGGGCCTCTCGAAGGAGTATGCTCAGAAGTTCACCCTCGCCGAGCTGAAGCATCTCGACGAGATCTACGCCGATCCGACCTACCTCAAGTTCCAGACGATGAACGCCGACCCCAACTCCGCAGTGACGGCGATCTCGCAGAACTCGGTGACCAAGCTCCTCAACATGCTGGCGGTGGCCGCCGCCGCCGACAACACGCCCAAGCCCGGCGCGCCGCCGGTCTCGCCGCCGGCGGCTCCGCCCGCTCCGGCGCCGAAGTAGCCCATGCCGTCCCCCGCGCGCGATCGGCTGGCCTCAAGCCGCGCGCGCGGCCGCTTGGGGGGCGAAGCCTTCGACCGCGGGCAGCGCCTCCAGCCTTGGTTTGGCGAAGTGATAGCCCTGCATCAGTGTGATTCCGAGGCCGCGCAGGGCGTCCCGTTCCGCTGCTGTCTCGATGCCCTCCGCCAGCACGGTGACCCCGAGGGCCCGGGCGATGGCGATGATCCCCGTTACGATCGCGTGCCGGCCGGAATCGGTGTCGATGCCGCGCACCAGCTCCATGTCGATCTTGATGAGGTCGGGCCGGAAATTCGCCAGCAGGTTCAACCCGGCGAAGCCCGCACCGAAATCGTCGAGCGCCGTCAGGAAGCCCTGCCGGCGATAGGCGGCGACGATGCGCTTCACGTGCTCGATGTCTTGGAATCGCTCCTGCTCGGTGAATTCGAACATGATGCGCCGGTGCGAGAACTCAACCCGCCGGGCCGCCTCCAGCGAGGCGCGAATGCAGGCATTCGGCTCGTAGACCGCGTTCGGCATGAAGTTGATCGAGAGCCGCGTGTCGCTGTCCCGGGGGAACAGGCGTCCCGCCAGCTCGATCGCCTTCACGCGCGCAGCCTGATCGAACTGGTAGCGCGTCGCGTCGGTCACCCGTTCAATGATCGTGCCCGCCGGCTCGCCGTTGAGCCCGCGCACCAGAGCCTCGTAGGCCCAGACGTGTCCGGATCCGACATCGAGGATCGGCTGGAACGCCATCGTGAAGTCGAAATCGAGGGCGGCCCCATCGCGGCATGCGCGGCAGCCAATATCCTTCGTCATGTGCCGAATCCGTCGGTACCCCCCGACCGGCGGATCATGCGCTCCAGCACTCAATGCAACCTTAACGTACAACCACCGGCTTTTAGACGGCGTGACTTTGGGAGGACGGCACCATGACGCTGGCGGATTTCCACTTTGAGATCGATTCAGACGGCGTTGCGATGGCGACCTGGGATATGCCCGGCCGGTCGATGAACGTGATCACCGAGGGGGTGATGGACCAGCTCGAGCAGATCATCGAGCAGGTCGCCAGCGATGCCGCCATCAAGGGCTGCGTGATCGCCACCGGCAAGGACAACTTCTCCGGGGGCGCCGACCTCACGATGCTGCAGGGGCTTGGCCGAGCTTATGAGCAACTGAAGGCCGAGCAGGGCGAGGAGGTGGCCATGCGCCATTTCTTCGAGGCGTCGCGCCGCCTGTCGCTGCTGTTCCGCCGGCTGGAGACCTGCGGCAAGCCGTTCGCCGCGGCGATCCAGGGCCTGTGCCTGGGCGGCGCCTTCGAGCTGGCCCTGTCCTGCCACCACCGGGTCGCCTCCGATGATGCGAAGACGCGGGTCGGGCTACCGGAGATCAAGGTCGGCCTGTTCCCGGGCGGCGGCGGCACCCAGCGGGTGGCCCGGCTGATGCAGACCGGCGACGCGCTCCAGATGCTGTTCAAGGGCGAGCAGATCCGCGCGCCGATGGCCAAGGGCATGGGCCTGATCCACGTGGTGGCGCCGCAGGCCGAGATCGTCGAGCGTGCCAAGGCGTGGATCCGCGACGGCGGCTCGGCGGTCGCCCCCTGGGACGTGCCGAAGTTCAAGGCGCCCTCCGGCAAGGTCTACTCGCCGGCCGGCATGATGATCTGGCCGCCGGCCAACGCGATCTACCGCCGGGAGACCCACGACAATTACCCGGCCGCCAAGGCGATCCTGGCGTCGGTCTACGAGGGCCTGCAGCTGCCTATGGACCTCGGCTTGCGCGTCGAAAGCCGGTACTTCGCGCATATCCTGCGCTCGAAGGAGGCGGCGGCGATGATCCGCACTTTGTTCATCTCCATGGGCGAGCTGAACAAGGGGGCCCGCCGACCCAAAGACGTCCCGGCTACCAGCCTGCGGCGGGTCGGCGTGATCGGGGCCGGCTTCATGGGTGCCGGCGTCGCCTACGTCACCGCCCAGGCCGGGCTCGAAGTGGTGCTGGTCGACCAGTCGATCGAGGCCGCCGAGAAGGGCAAGGCCTACGCCCACACGCTGATCACCGGCCAGATTAACAAGGGCCGGGCCAAGACCGCCGATCGCGATGCGCTGCTCGGCCGGATCACCACCACGGCGGATTATGCCACGCTCAGCGGGTGCGATCTCGTGATCGAGGCGGTGTTCGAAGATCCGAGAGTCAAAGCCGAGGTGATCCAGAAGGTCGAAGCGGTGATCGGCGCCGACACGATCTTCGCCTCCAACACCTCGACGCTGCCGATCACCGGCCTGGCGAAGAGCTCGCAGCGGCCGGAGCAGTTCGTCGGCATCCACTTCTTCTCGCCCGTCGAGAAGATGATGCTGGTGGAGATCATCAAGGGCGAGGCTACCGGCGACGCGGCGCTCGCCACCGCCCTCGACTATGTGCGGTTGATCAAGAAGACCCCGATCGTCGTGAACGACGCCCGCGGGTTCTTCGCCAACCGCTGCGTCGGCGCCTACATCCTCGAAGGCCACAAGATGCTGTCCGAGGGCGTGCTGCCCGCGATGATCGAGAGCGCCGGGCGTCAGGCCGGCATGCCGGTCGGACCACTGTCGCTCAACGACGAAGTCGCTCTGGATCTCGTGCTCAAGATCGCCAAGGCCACCGAGGCGCAGGTGGGGGAGGGGGCAGTCGATCCGGCCCAGAAGTCGATCCTCACCGCCATGGTCGAGGGCCAGGGCCGGCTTGGCCGCAAGAACCGCAAGGGCTTCTACGATTATCCCGAAGGTGCGCCCAAGCGCCTCTGGCCGGGCCTGGCGGAGCTGCAACCGAACCGGCTCGACCCGGAGGCGGTCGATTTCAACGAGTTGAAGCATCGGCTCCTGGTGGTGCAGGCGCTCGAAGCCGCCCGCACCGTCGGTGAGGGCGTGGTGACGGATCCCCGGGAGGCCGATGTCGGCTCGATCCTGGGCTTCGGCTTCGCCCCGTTCACCGGCGGCACCCTGTCCTACATCGACTTCATGGGGGCGGCGTCCTTCGTCGCGCTCGCCCGCGGGCTGGAGGCCAAGCACGGCCCCCGCTTCCGGGTGCCCGACACCCTGGCGGTCATGGCCGACCAGGGCGGGACGTTCTACGGCGCGCAGAAGCGCGCCGCCTGATCCGTCGCGTCCGAACGCGCGTCAGCCCAGGATACGCGTGCCGTTCCCGATCGCCTCGGGAACGGCCGGCAGGGCGGCGTCGGGCAAATGGGCAAGTTCCTCGAGCAGGATCGCCCGCGCGCAGGCGCCGAATGCGCGCATTAGCCGGCTCCGCGTATGGTCGGGCGGGAACAGTAGTGCGAACCGCACCGGCAGGGCCGGCGTGAACGGCCGGATGAGGATCGGCGAAACCTTCGCTTCCTCGTAAGCCGCCAGCGGGTTGATCAGGCTGACGCCGAGGCCCGCCGAGACGAGGGTGCATATGGCGGCGCCGAGGCCGGCTTCCGCGGTGATGGTCATCTCCACACCCGCCGTCTGGAACACGGCGTCGACGCGGCTGCGCAGGGCACTCGCGAGCGGGGAGGCCACGAAGGGGATCCCGCGAAAATCCTCCGGGCCGAGACGAGGGCGGGCACCGAGCGGGTGGTCCCGTGGCAGGATGGCGACGCAATCCATCGTGAGTACGTGTTCGAGCCGGGAATCCGGGGCGTCGCCGTAGAGCATTGTCAGGGCGGCGTCGCAGAAGCCGCTCGAGATCCAGCCATTGACGGTCTCGTCGTCGCCGGAATGAATCGCCACGGTTACGTCCGGGTGCTCGGCTTTGAAACGCGCCACCGCGCGGGCGAGCAGGCCGCCGGCGAGCCGCGGCATGGCGGCGGCCCGCAGCCGCTCGGCGCCGAAGGCGCGGATGCGCGCGGCCGCCGCCTCCAGGCTGGTCAGGCCGATGAAGGCCCGATCGACTTCGGCGTGGAAGCGCGTGCCGTCCAACGAGGGCGAGAGCCGGCTGCCGCTGCGATCGAACAGGGGCAGGCCGGTCATGGCCTCGAGCTGCGCGATCAGCCGGCTCACCTGCGGCTGCGAGGTATGAAGCTGTCGCGCCGCCGCGGTCATCGACCCCGCGGCCATCACGGCCCGGAATGCCTCGATATGCCGGAAGGTCATGCGCCGCTGGGCCATATCAAATCCGCATGGTCCGCAGGGAAATCGGAATTGGACGCCGGTTGATGAAGGCTGGATAAACATCCTCCGGCAAGCCGGCGAGTCCACATTCGACTCCCGCACGGTGCCAGCCTCGGCGAAGTCAGGCTGGGTCGGTGCCCGAAAGTGGAGTGTTGGGGTGTTGTACAGGATCGCGTTGTTGCTGGCCGCCTCGCTGATGGTCGGAGCAACGACCCCATCGTCTGCGGAAGGCACGGGACGTCTCGATAAGCTCCGGTCCCTTGGGCAGATCAGCCTCGGATTTCCGGATGCGTCCCCTCCGTTCGGCTTCCTCGACGGCGACGCGAAGCCGATGGGCTATTCGGTGGAGATATGCGAGCACGTTGCCGAGAAGCTGAAAGTCGGCCTGGGCCTGCCGAAGCTTGAGATCCGCCACGTCCCGGTGATGTCGGCAACGCGGATTCCACTGATCAACAACGGCACGATCGATCTCGAATGCGGGACGGCGAGCAACCTGGCGGAGCGGCACAAGCTCGTCGCCTTCGCGCCGACGACCTTCGTGGCCCAGGTGGTGTTGACCGCCCGGAAAGACACACCGGTGGACGTCAACGATCTCGCATCCTTTCGCGGCAAGGCGATCTCCGCGCAGGCCGGCGGTGAGACCCAGCGCGTCGCCACTCGGATCAACGTGCGCGACAAGCTTGATCTCCGAATCATGCCCGCCAAGGATACCGGCGAGGTGTTTCTTCTCCTGGCTAGCGGCCGCGCCGCCGGGATGATCAACGACGACGCCCTGGCCCATGCGACCGTGGCCGGTGCCAAGGATCCGTCGGAGTACAAGATCGGCGACAAGGGCCTCGAATTTTCGCCCTACGGTATCCTCGAGCCGAAGGACGATCCGGATTTCAAGGCTGCGGTCGACAAGGCGGTGATCGAGCTGATTCAGGATGGGACCGTCGCCCGGCTCTACACGAAATACTTTCAGGCGCCGCTGCCGCCGAAGGGCATCAATCTCGACCTGCCCATGAGCGATGTGTTGAAGCGCGCGCTCGCCAAACCGACCGATTCTGGCGACGAGGCCGACTACAAGTGAGTATTGCGGAGGTTCAGTCCGAGATCATGATGCCCGAGGAAATCGGCACGCGGCCGAACGTGGTCGACCTGCGCAGCGATACGGTCACGCGGCCCACCGAGGCCATGTACCGGCGGATGCGCGAGGCGCCGCTCGGCGATGACGGGCTGGAGGGCGACCCGACTGCGCGCGAGTTGGAGGTCACCACGGCGCGCATCCTCGGCAAGGAAGCCGGCCTCTTCGTGCCGAGCTGCACCATGGCGAATTTACTGGCGATCCTGGCACAGGTCCAGCGCAGCGAGCAGATCCTGCTTGAGGCGAAGGCCCACATGCTCAACAGCGAGCGGGGCGCCGCGACTTTCACCGGCACCTTCATGCTCGGGCTCCCAGGCGTGGACGGGGCCATGGACCTCGACCGGCTGGAAGATGCCCTTCGGCCCAGCACCAGTCCGCTCCGGACCGCGATGGTCGCGTTGGAGACATCGCACAACGCGGCTGGCGGCACCGTGCTGCCGCTCCTCCACATGGTGGCGGTGGCCGGCATGGCCTGGACGCGGGGCATCCGGGTTCATCTCGACGGCGCCCGCTTGTTCAATGCCGCGGCGCATCTCGCGGTGACCCCGGCCGAGATCGCCGCCCAGGTCGATACGGTCTCCCTCTGCCTGTCGAAGGGCTTGAGTGCACCGGCCGGTGCGGTGCTGGCTGGTCCCGCTGTCGTGATCGGGGAGGCGCGGCGGCTCCGGAAGATGCTCGGCGGCACCCAGCGCCAGATCGGCATCGTGGCGGCGGCCGGCCTGGAAGCGGTCACCGCAATGGGCGCCCGGCTCGCCGAGGACCACACGACGGCCCGCCAGCTCAGCGAAGGGCTGAATGGCCTGGATCCGCGTCTCGCGGTGAGCATCCCGCAGACCAACATCGTCCAGGTCGATCTCACCGGGACCGGCCGCGACAGCGCCCGCTGGGTGAAGGATCTCGAACCCGCCGGGATCCTGACCCGCCCGCTCGGCGAGCGGCGCCTGCGGCTGGTCACGCACCGGCATATCGGTTCGGACGATGTCGCGCGCGCGATCGCGGCGTTCCGGACCTGCCTCGACGCGGCCTGATGGCCATCAGGCGACGCGGACCTTCGCACCGACCATGCGGGCGAGGAGTTCCACGTCGTCGGCGTTGTCGGAGATCAGGTCGGTGATATCTCCGACCTCCAGCGCCTTCACGTGGCGGCAGCGCATGCCGTAACGGCCAGCCGTACAGGTGCAGCGCAGCTGCGGGCCGCCGGTCCGTTCCTCCAGCACGACGTCGTAACGGTTGCCGGTCGAGCCCCGGATCGTGAAGCTCAGCGCCGAAGGGGCGGACGGGAAGGCGGCCAGCGCCCGATCGCTGATGGCCCCCGGAGCCCGGCGGGGGAGGGAGGGGCCGCCCGTCACCCGGGTGACCGGCACACCGATCGCCGCGGCGAGACCGTGCACGTCGGGGGTCTCTGTCTCCCGCATGGCCGCCAGGGCGATCGCCGCACAGGCATAGGCATCCTCTCCGGCATCGTGATGCTCGAAGCGGATGCCGAGGCGCCGGGCGACCTTGCCGAGGCCGCACCCTTCCGGCGCCGGAAACACCCGCCGGGAAATCTGCACGGTGCAGAGATACGAAAGGGCTGGAACCGGCAGGCCGGCGCGGGCCAGGCCGGCGCGCAAAACGCCGATGTCGAAGCTGGCATTGTGCGCGAGGATCAGCCCGCGCGTCAGGTCGCCGAGATACGGCGCCATCACCCCTGCGAAATCCGGCTGATCGGCGACGTTGGCCGGCAGGATGCCGTGGACCCGGATGTTGCCCGGCGAGAAGCGCATGTCTGGTGGTCGGATCAGATGGCTTTCTCGCCGGACGATCCGGCCGTCCGCGATCCAGGCGAGCCCCACCGCGCAGGCGCTGTCGCGCCGCTCGTTGGCCGTCTCGAAGTCGAGGGCCAGGACCGTCATCGCGGGTGGACCATGCCGGGGAACGTTCTGGGGGTGTTCCAAACCGGTCTAAGCCCGCCGGAGTCGCGCTTCAACCCTCGGCGACCATCCCCAGCCAATCGTCTTCCGACACGACCCGAACGCCGTGCTTCTCGGCATCCTTCAGCTTGGAGCCGGCCCCGGGGCCCGCGACCACGAGGTCGGTCTTGGCCGAGACCGATCCCGAGACCTTCGCGCCCAACCGCTCGGCCACCGCCTTGGCCTCGTTGCGGGTCATCTTCTCCAAAGTGCCGGTGAAGACCACGGTCTTGCCGGCGAAGGCCGAGGCCGCTTCCGGTCGCTCCATCGACTCGACGGTCACCTCTTCGAGCAGAGCCGCGACGGCGTCGGCATTATGCGGCTCGGAGAAGAACAGGATGAGCGCATCGGTCGCCACCGGGCCGATCTCGCCATCATCGGCAAACAGCCGATAGGCATCGCCGGGCCGCTGCCCGGCGGCGCGGGCGAGGGCGGCCCGAACGGCATCGGCATCGCCGTAATGCAACAGCAGATTCTCGCGCTGGGGCGCGCTGAGGCGCGCACGCGGCGCGTCAGACGATGCGTCGTCGGGGAAACCGAGATCGAGCAGCCGGTCCCGGGTCGTGCCGCCGACCCGCGGCACGGCGGTGAACTCGACCCAGTCCGGACCGGGCTGCGCAGCGGCGGCTTCCGTGATGGCCGCGATCAGGGTCAACATGTCGGGGAAGCGCTTGGCGAGCGCTTTGGCGGTGGCTTCGCCGATCTGGGGGATGCCCAAGGCGAACAGCAGACGGTTCATGGGAACCCGGCGGCGGTCCTCGACTCCGGCCAGCAAGTTCTTGATCGCCTTGTCGTCCTCTTCGCCCTTTTTCTTCGCGGCCTTCTTGGGCGGCTCGGTCGCTCCGGCCTCGGCGCGCCGCTCGGCCGACAGCGCCTCGCGCCGCGCCACGACGGCAGCCTTCAGAGTCTCGAAATCGAGCCGGAACAGGTCGGCCGGCTGGTGTACCAGACCGGCCTCGAACAGCACTTCGATATATGTCTCGCCGAAGCCCTCGATGTCGAAGCCATTGCGCGATACGAAGTGCTTCAGCCGCTCGACCCCCTGCGCCGGGCAGATCAGGCCGCCGGTGCAGCGCCGGATCGCGTCAAGGCGACCGGTGCGCGGGTTGATCGCCCGCACGGCGCGGCTGCCGCAGGCCGGGCAGGTCTCCGGGAAGGCGAAGGGCTGCGCATCCGATGGCCGCTTGGTGAGGTCGACATCCATCACCTTCGGGATCACATCGCCGGCTCGGACCACCGTGACGGTATCGCCGACGCGGATATCGCGGGCTTTAAGCTTCGGCCGACCGTCGTCACCGATCCCGTCCTCAATAGGCTCACGGATAAACTCACCGTCGGCGCCGACGCCCTTCACGTAGCCCTCGTTGTGCAGGGTCGCGTTGGAGACGACGACGCCGCCCACCGTCACCGGCCGCAGCTTCGCCAGGGGATTGAGGGAGCCGGTACGGCCGACATTGATGACGATGTCTTCGACGATCGTCGTGGCTTCCTGGGCGGCGAATTTGTGCGCCAGCGCCCAACGCGGCGAGCGCGAAACGAAGCCAAGCCGCTTCTGCAATGCGAGATCGTCCACCTTGTAGACGACGCCGTCGATGTCGTAGCCAAGCCCCGCGCGATCCGCTTCGATCTGACGATAGTGACTGAGCATCGGTTCGATGGCGGTGAAGGTCCGCGTAAGCGGGTTCACCGGCAGGCCCCAGGCGGCGAAACGCTCGAGAACACCGGATTGGGTGTCAGCGATCGGGCCTGATAGCTCGCCCCAGGCATAGGCGAAGAACTTCAGGGGGCGCGAGGCGGTGATGCCCGGATCGAGCTGGCGCAAGCTCCCAGCGGCGGCGTTGCGCGGGTTGGCGAACAGCGGCTTTCCGGCCGCCTCCTGGCGCGCATTGATCGCCGCAAAATCGGCATGCGACAGGTAGACCTCGCCGCGCACCTCGCAGACCTCCGGCCATCCAGAGCCTCCCAGGACCGCCGGGATGTCCCGGACCGTGCGGGCATTGGCTGTGACGTTCTCGCCGACCTCACCGTCCCCGCGGGTGGCCGCTGTCTCCAACTGGCCGTTCATGTAGCGCAGCGACAGGGACAGGCCGTCGATCTTCGGCTCGGCCGTGAATGCGAGGGGAGTCTCCTCGGGCCAGCCCAGAAAGCGCCGGACGCGGGCCACGAACTCGGCGACCTCCTCGGCGTCGAAGGCGTTGCCCAGCGACAGCATCGGCACCGCATGCCGAACCTTCGCGAATTTCTCCGAGGGCTTTGCGCCGACCGTCGTGCTCGCCGCGCCTGTCCCGGCGAGATCGGGGAAGCGGGTCTCGATCTCTTCCAGTCGGCGGCGCAGGCGGTCGTATTCCGCATCCGAAATCTCGGGTGCGTCTTCCTGGTGGTAGAGTCGATCGGCCTCCTGGATCGCCTCCGAGAGCCGCGCATGCTCGGTGCGCGCCTCCTCGGCGGTAAGGTCGAGGTTCGGCGTGTCGGGCTTCGCGGCTGGCATGGGGGCGTTCTAGCGCATCGCGGGCCTGACGGGAGCCGGTCGCGGCGCGGCATCCCCGCTTTCCGTCATTGGCGGGACGCGAGCAGATCGCCGCGCCCGACCAGTAGCAAGGCGCCCAGGAATACGGTTGCGACGACGGTGCTCAAGCCCGCCAGCGGCATCACCGCGGCAAGCCAGCCCGACAGCGCCGTGCCGGTGACCGAGCCCAAATTCATTGTTGCCATATAGACTTCAAACTGCGTCGCCGCGCCGGCCCTCCCGCGGCTGGCCTGGAGCAGGGCCGGCATCAGCGCGACGATCAGCAATCCCGGCAACGCATTGGTCAGCGCCAGGATCAGGGGTGCGGCCGATCCCAGCAGCCCGGCGGCGATCAGGGCGGCGGTCAGCATGAAGCTTACCACGCTTGCGAGGAGCAGGGTCCGCAGGGGCCGTACCGGCCCGACCCGGTCCGACCACACTCCGATCGCGAAGGCGCCCGCCGTGCCGCTCACGAGCGCCAAGCCTGCTTCGAGCCGAGACAGGGTCGCAGGGTCCCAGCCCCGGCCCTGGAGCAAGTCGATCGAGAAGGGCAACTCGAACAGCCCGAGGGCAGCGTCGAGGCCGAAGCAGAGGGCGAGCAACTGCAGGGCGCGCTTCCGCCGCAGGGCCAGGCCGAGGCGGCGGATGAAGCGCGAGAACGCGACGCGCCGCGGCGGCGGTCCGCGCCTCTCAAAACTCCCGACCGCATCGCCGGGTGCTTCGCGCACGAGAATCATCGGCAGGCTCGCCAGGATGCCGGCCGAAAGCAGAGCGGACAGGCTCACGGTGAGCCCGTAACCGGACAGCGTCCATCCCAGACCGGCGGCGCTGAGGCTGGTCCCAGCGACGAACCCGGCCCGGGTGCACGCGCTGACGCGGCCAAGCTCGGCCGCTGGGACGTGGTCCATGATCAGCCGATCGCAGGCCGTGTCGAGCAGTGAAGCGAACAGGCTGTGGACCAGGAAAGCGAAGCCGAGCAGGCCGATCTGATCGACCTTCAGCAGCAGCATCAGGGCGATCGTTGCGTGACACCCAAGGATGGCCGCCACCGCGAAGGGCCGGCGTCGGCCCATGCGATGATCGCCGGATCGATCGACCAGCGGACCCCACAGGATCGGCTGTAGCGTCCAGGGCAAACCGGCCAGGGCAAAGTGAAACCCGACCTCCGTGGCGGAGACGCCGTGCGCGGCCAGGTGATTGGCCAGGGCGGTGAGCGAAAATCCGGCGATCAGGCCTTGGTAGAGATAGGTCGCGAAGAACACGCCATACCGCGCACGCCGCCCTGCGAGATTCGGCGCCTGGAGCCATCGACGATAGGACCTGGCGCTCAGATCCGGGGGCACTTGCCGGTCCGGTGCTGCACGACGATGCTCCTCTTCTCGCCACCCCGGGACCCGAACCCGTGTCGCTCCGTCTCAAGCACCTTACGGTCAGCCTGTATCCGCCGGGAGGCGTCGCGTGAGCGCGGCCGAAGTTTGGGTCGTCGATCTGGCGCTGTCTTTGGCGCAGCTCGAAATCTGCGGCACCGTTCTCGATGCATCGGAGCGGGAACGAGCCGTGCGCTTCCTGCGTCCCGCCGATCGTGCCCGGTATCAGGCGAGCCATGCAGCCCTCCGGCTCATCCTCGGCGAAGCCCTCGGCCTCGCGGCAGGTGACATCCGCTTGGAGGTCAGCGCCGCGGGCAAGCCCGCGCTCGCCGACGGTATCCTGGACTTCAACCTGTCGCATTCCGGGGGACGCGCCCTCGTCGGCCTCGCCCGCGGCGCGGCCATTGGAGTCGATGTCGAGGAGATGCGGCCCATCCCGGATGCCCTGCGGATCGCCGGTGCGCATTTCGCACCCGACGAGGCTGCAGCCCTGTCAGCGCTGCCACCGCATGCGGTCAGTGCCGCTTTCTTCGGCCTGTGGACCCGTAAGGAGGCGGTGGTGAAGGCTTTGGGGACCGGCCTGTCCCTGCCCCTGGATCGATTCAGCGTCAGCGTTCCGCCGACATCCGCGCGCCTTCTGCGCATGGCTGACGGCGGCACGTTCACCCTTGCTGACATCAATGCCGGAGCCGGTTACGCGGCCACGGTCGCGGTGCTGTCAGGGCAGACCGAGATCGCAATTCGGCATCTCGGTCACGGTTGGCCGAACCGCCTGCGCAGATAGATCAACACCGGCCTTGCGGTACGGGAAAGGCGCGGCTATAAGCCCGCTGCCGGCAGTTGCGGACACGCAGTTCGGCCTTCGGAGTGTAGCGCAGTCTGGTAGCGCACCACGTTCGGGACGTGGGGGTCGCAGGTTCAAATCCTGCCACTCCGACCAAGCTCTTTTATGAGTAGAGGTCTTCCCGCCTTACTTCGCCAAAGCCTGAATCTCTTCCCTCGGGACGAGTTGGCGCCTCTGGGCTGGGTGTGCGGACAGATCCGCGCCGCCACGACCTTCCTGGGACCAAGCGTTCGGTTCTCCTCGGGTCCGAATGACGGCGACGGCGTCCGTCGAAGTTTGTATGTGGCCTGCCCATGGCCTCGGAAACACAAGCCGGTCCCATCCACGCCGAGACCGCGCCTGACGCATGGGCGGTTTTCTCGCGCCTGTTTCTGATCGGCGCGGCCTTCGTCGGGCTTGCCGCGATCATCGCAACGGCGCTGCTGGACCCGTACGGCCTGCGTGCGGGCCCCGGGCATCCACCGGGCCCGATCATGGACACCAATCAGCGGCTGTCCTACCCGCAGATCGCCCGCGGCGGCGATTTCGACGCTGCTGTGTTCGGGACCTCGACGGCACGCCTGCTCGACCCGACCGCCCTCGATGCTGCCTTCGACGCGCGATTCGCCAATCTGGCAGTGAATGCCGCGACGCCGGACGAGCAGATCCGTCTGGCCCAACTCTTCCTCGAACACCGAGCCGTGAAAGCAATTGTCTTCGGCCTCGACACGACGTGGTGCGCCGCCGATCCGCCGGCCCGCACAGCGAACGCGTTTCCGGATTGGCTCTACGAGCCTGAGACACCCTGGGGCGTCCTGCGCCAGTTCAGCCTGCGCTCGCTCACGATCGCGGCGCAAACCGGGCTCGCACGCCTGGGCCTGGTACGGCCGCGGATCCGCTCCGACGGCTTCGCGGTCTTCACGCCGCCGGAGGCGCTGTACGATCCCGTACGCGCCCGCGCCCACATCCGAGCCGGCGCTCTCGATCCGGCCGCCCCGGCCGACCGATCGGACGCACCTATGCCGGCCCTGACACAGCTTGAGACGCTTCTCGGGCGCGTCCCGGCGGGCGCGCTGAAGCTCATCGCCTTCATGCCGGTACATGCGGCGGCGCAGGGCGCCCCCGGATCGCCAATCGGCCGACGGGACGCGGCCTGCAAGGCTCGGGTTGCGGACATCGGCGCGAAAAGCGATGCCGTCGTCGTGGATTTCCGGATGCCGTCGCCCGTAACCACGCAGGATACGAACTACTGGGACGCGCTGCATTACCGCCTGCCCGTGGCCGCGCGGATCGTGGCGGATCTGAAGTCGGCCGTCAGCACCGGTGCCGATGACCCGGCGGGAATCTACCGGGTTCTCGCACACCCGTGACGCCGCCTTATCCAGCGGCGGCGCGTTCGGCTCGTGCCCAGCCTTCGCGCGTGGCGCTACAGTAATCCGCGAACCGCCCGTCCCGGATCGCCGCCCGGGCGCCCGCCATCAGATCCTGATAATAGGCAAGGTTGTTCCAGGTCAGCAGCATCATCCCCAGGATCTCGTTCGAGCGGGCAAGATGGTGGAGGTAGGCCCGGGAATAGTCGCGTGCGGCCGGGCAGGTCGAGGTCTCGTCCAGCGGTGCCGTATCCTCGGCGTGCCGGGCATTGCGCAGGTTGACCCGACCGTTGCGGGTATAGGCGAGGCCGTGGCGGCCGGCCCGGGTCGGCATCACGCAATCGAACATGTCGATGCCCCGGCCGACCGCGCCCAGGATGTCGTCCGGCGTACCGACGCCCATCAGGTAGCGCGGCTTGGCCTGCGGCAGGTGCGGCTCCACGGTCTCGATCATGGCGAACATCACCGCCTGCGGCTCACCCACCGCCAGGCCGCCCACGGCGTAACCCTTCAGATCGAGGTCGGTCAGGGCGCGGGCACTTTCGACGCGGAGCGCCGGGATGTCGCCGCCCTGAACGATGCCGAACATCGCCTTACCTGGCTGCTCACCGAAGGCCACGCGGCAGCGCTCGGCCCAGCGCAGGGACAGATGCATGGCCTTCTCGATCGCCGCGTGCTCGGCGGGCAGGCGCACGCACTCGTCGAGCTGCATCTGGATGTCGGAGCCGAGCAGACCCTGGATCTCGATCGAGCGCTCCGGGCTCATGTGGTGGGCTGTGCCGTCGATATGCGAGCGGAAGGTCACCCCCTGCTCGTCGATCTTCCGCAGGGCCGAGAGTGACATCACCTGGAAGCCGCCGGAATCGGTCAGGATCGGCCGGTCCCAGTTCATGAACCGGTGCAGGCCGCCGAGCCGCGCCATCCGCTCAGGGCTGGGGCGCAGCATCAGGTGGTAGGTGTTGCCCAGCACGACGTCGGCGCCCAGTTCCCGGACCTGACCGGGATACATCGCCTTGACGGTGGCGGCGGTGCCCACCGGCATGAAGGCCGGCGTGCGGATGGTTCCGCGCGGCGTCGCGATCGCGCCGGTCCGGGCGCTGCCGTCCTGCCCGTGCAGGGTGAAGCCGAAGGGCGCGGTCTCGGTCATGGCAGGAACGGTCATGAGATGTCCGCGCGCGGGCCCGGAAACAGCAGGCTGGCGTCGCCGTAGGAGTAGAAGCGGTAGCCGCTTCGGATCGCGTGCGCGTAGGCCGCCCGCATCGTGTCGAGGCCCGAAAAAGCCGAGACCAGCATGAACAGGGTCGAGCGCGGCAGGTGAAAGTTCGTCACCAGCGCGTCGATCGCGCGGAACCGGTAGCCGGGCGTGATGAAGATGTCGGTCGGCCCCGAGAAGGCCGAGAGCGTGCCGTCGGGGCTCGCGGCGCTCTCCAGCAGGCGCAGCGCCGTGGTGCCGACCGCGACGATCCGGCCGCCGGCGGCCCGGACGGCGTTGAGAGCGTTGGCGGTCTCGGCGTCGAGGATGCCGATCTCGGCGTGCATCCGATGGCCGTCGGTATCGTCCGCCTTGACCGGCAGGAACGTCCCGGCCCCGACATGCAGGGTGACGTGGTGGCGCTGCAGGCCAGCGGCGTCGAGGGCGGCCAGCAGTTCATCCGAGAAATGCAGGCCCGCCGTGGGCGCCGCCACGGCGCCGGGATGGCGGGCATAGACGGTCTGATAATCGGTGACGTCGCGCGCGTCGGTGGCGCGCTTGCCGGCGATGTAGGGCGGCAGGGGCAGGGCGCCTTCGAGGGCGATCTGGGCGTCGAGTTCGGGACCGGCCCGGTCGAAATCCAGGGTGATCTCACCGGCCTCGCCCTTCGCGAACACGGTGGCCCGAAGGTCGCCGAACTGAAGCGCATCGCCCACGGTCAGCCGCTTGGCCGGCCGTGCGAAAGCCCGCCAGCGCGCCGGTGCCTCGCGCAGATGCAGCATCACCTCGGTGCGCTGGCCCGGAGCGCCAGGGCGGGTGCGCACGCCGTTGAGCCGCGCCGGGATCACCCGCGTGTCGTTGAACACCAGGGCATCGCCGGCCCGGAGCGCGCCGGGCAGATCCCGCACGCTGCGGTCCGTGAGCGCCTCGCCCGGGCACACGACGAGAAGCCGCCCGGCATCGCGCGGCTCGGCCGGACGCAGGGCGATACAGCTCTCGGGCAATTCGAAATCGAACAGGTCCACGCGCATCGCCGGCTGCCTGCACCGAACGGCACACGGTTTCAACCTCGGAACCGGTTCGCGGCCCTGCCGGTTCTCGCCTCACCGCAGCGGGAGACGCTTGAACATGCCCTGGTACGCCGTGCGACCCCGCGATGCTGCCGACCCGCGCTGGCCGCTGCCCGGGACCGAGGAGATCGTGCTGAAGGCCGACGATCCGGCAGGCGCCCGGGCGAAGTTCGAGGAGGCCTATCCGAGCGAGCCGTTCGGGAGCCCGGCTGTGCCCGTACCCAATACCGGGACCGGCAGCTTCCGCGGCGATGCGGACGGGCTGATCGTGACCGAGACCGGCGAGCCGGCGTCACCGCGGGACTGAGCAGCATGGTCAGGACCAGCCGTACCCGGCGCATCACCCTCGACGGCCAACTCGTAGGGTACTGGGACAGGGAGGCGGCGCGTCTTGCAACGATGGCAGCCGCATCGCGTTTCGCGTGGCAGAAACGACGTTTGTCTCGGAAGGCCGCCGAGGCACAGGCGAAGGCCGATCGAAGCCGGCAGCGCGAGGCGGATCGCGGCCAGGCCATGCCACCGGCAGAGGCATAGCCGAAGCTAAAATTTATTCGCCAGCGTCGAAGCTTTGCCGTGGCCTGAGGCAAGCTGCATCCCGTATGGGCACGTCGACTCGTAATCGGCGTACTCATGGACCGGACCCAGAAAGCAGCCCTCCTCAGCGCCGGCATCGGCCTCGTGGTCACCGCGCTAAAATTTTATGCCGCGTGGCTGACCGGCAGCCTGGCGCTCTACTCGGATGCGCTCGAGAGCATCATCAACGTGGTCGCTGCCGTCGGCGCGTTCGTGGCGCTGCGCGTGGCCGCGCGTCCGGCCGACGCGGAGCATCCCTACGGGCACCACAAAGCGGAGTTCTTCTCCGCCGTGATCGAGGGCGCGCTCATCGTCGTCGCGGCGGTCTTGATCCTGCGGGAGGCCTATTTCGGCCTGCTCGCCCCAAAACATCTCGACGCGCCGGCTCTGGGCGTGGCGATCAATCTCGGGGCTGGGGCCATCAACGCCGTTTGGGCCTGGGCATTGATGCGCTGGGGGCGCGCCTGGCGCTCACCGGCCCTGGTCGCGGATGCTCGGCATGTCTTCGCCGACGTGGTGACGTCGTGCGGGGTGCTCGTGGGCGTCGTCGCCGTCTGGCTGACCGGCTATCCGGTTCTCGACCCGGCGGTGGCCGGGCTCGTGGCGCTCAACATTCTCTGGTCCGGCTTCCGCATGGTGCGCGAATCGGTTGACGGCCTGATGGACCGGGCAGCCTCACCCGACATGGTCTGCGAGATCCGCGCGCTGATCTCGCGTCACGGCGAGGGCGCGCTGGAGGCTCATGACGTCCGGACACGCTCTGCCGGGCAGGCGACGTTCATCGATTTCCACCTCGTGGTCCCGGGCAGCATGACCGTCGAGGCGTCCCATGCCATCTGCGACCGCCTGGAGAGTGCCCTGGAAACCACGATACCGGGGGCTGTCGTCACCATTCATGTCGAGCCGGGCGAGGAAGCGAAGGCGCGCGGCTTGCCGATTCTCTGAACGCTCGGCGCTTTCGGGGGAATGTCCGGAGCGCCGGCGACGCCTCTTCGGGATGGTTTGTCAGCTCCAGGCGTGGAACGGTGGGACGATGCCGTTCAGCGCGTGGTTGCCGATGATCGCGACCTTCCAGCGGACTGGATCGTGCAGGGTGTGGGTCCGGGCGTTGCGCCAGTGCCGGTCGAGGTTTTCAGTGGCGAGCGTCGAGCGGGTGCCGGACAGCTCGAACAATTTGTTGGAGGCGGCCAGAGCGACGTCGGTGGTCAGCACCTTCGCTTCGGCGACGGCGAGCTGCGCGGCGGCGACGCTCTCTGCGTCCGGCCGGGCCACCGCGGCATCGAGGGCAAGCCCGGCCTTGTCGAGCAACGCTTCGGCCGCATGCTGGCGGATGGTGAGATCGCCGACCGCCTGGATCGTGTAGGGGTCGTCGGAGGCGCGCTCCTGCCCGCTATCGATCCAGGGTCGCGCCTTCTCGCGCACGAAGCGGATCGTATCGGTGAGGGCCTCGCGGCCGATGCCGGAATCCACCGCCGCCTGGATGATCTGGAAGATTGCCCCGTCGGCACTCGGCGCCTCGTAGCCCCGCCAGGCCGGAACCAGGTGAGTCTTCTCCACCCGGACATCCTCGATCAGCACCGTGCCGCTCGCCGTCCCGCGCTGGCCGAAACTCGACCAGTCATCGATCACCGTGAGCCCCGGCGCATTCCGCTCGGCGATCGCGTACCAGGCTCGCCCCTCGGCATCGAGGGCGACGATCGGTACGAGATGCGCCAGCAGCGCTCCGGTCGCATAGAATTTCTGGCCGCGCACGATCACGTGGTCGCCGTGATCGGTAAACCGCGTTTCGAAATCGGCCGCCCGCTTGGTCCCCCGCTCGGAAAACGCATTGCCGAACCGGGTGCCACGCAGGACTTCCCCGAACAGCAGCTGCTTCTGTGGCTCGTCCGCGACCGTACGGATCGCCGCCACGATCCCCAGGTGATTCTGCGAGATCTGCCCGATCGCCGGATCGGCCGCCGAGATCAGCGCGATGACCTGCGCCAGAGTCTTGTAGGAGACCTCCGGGCCGCCATAGGCCTTGGGCACGTTGATCGACCACAGGCCGCTCTGGGAGAAGGCGTCGAGTTCGGCCAGGGGCCGGGTATGGTTCCGGTCGCGCTCCGAGGCGTCCCGCCGGAACTCCACGGCGAGACGATGGGCGACTGCCAGCGCCTCTGCGTCGTCACGGATCACATGGGCGGGGGAGGGCTGCCGCGCCGGGCCTGGAACACCTTGGCGCGGCTGGATGTCGAGCGTGCGCGCATCGACGGCGATGTTCATGGCTCACTCCGATAGGGCTGGGTTTGTCTGAGGTTCGGGCGCAGCGGTCAGGCCGCCTCGGCGCGCTTCTCGCGCGCGGCTTCGAGCGCCCGGACCCGCGGGATCACATGGGTACCGAAATACGCGACCTCTTCCTGGAAATGCAGGAAGGCCAGCAGAGCGAGATCGGCGCCCGCATCCTTGAGGGCAAGGATCCGTTCAGCGATCTGGTCCGGCGTACCGATCAGGTTGGTCTTGAAGCCGTCATTGTACTGGACGAGGTCGTTGAAGGTCGATTTCGCCCAGTTGCCTTCACCCTCGGGCGACGCCTTGCCGGCATTCTTCGCCTCGTGGCCGAACGCCTTCACGGCATCGGGGTCGGCATGCTCGATGATTTCCTGGAGGACGGCACGGGCCTCTTCCTCTGTGTCGCGGGCGATCACGAAGGCGTTGACGCCGATGCGTGGGCGGTTGCCGCTCTCGGCGGCCTTCGACCGGATGTCGTCGACCTGGGCGCGGATGTTCTCCGGTGTGTTGCCGTTGGTGAAGTACCAATCGGAGACGCGGGCCGCCATGTCGCGCGCCGCCCGGGACGAACCGCCCTGGAAGATCTCCGGCAACGGATCGGCAGGCTTCGGCTTGAGCGTGTAATCCGTGTAGCGGTAGAAATCGCCCCGGAAGGTGAAGTTGTCCTGTGTCCAGATCCCCCGGAGGCTACGGATGAACTCTTCCGAGCGGCGATAGCGCTCATCGTGATCGAGCCAAGGCTCGCCGATCGCCCGAAATTCGCCCGAGAACCAGCCGGAGACGATATTCACGGCGATTCGGCCGCCAGTGAGCTGGGAGATGGTCGCGATCTGCTTGGCCGCGAGCGTGGGATGCCAGGGACCTGGCAACAGCGCGGCGATGACCTTCAGCCGGGAGGTCGCGGCCAGCAGCGCATGGCTGAACGCCACCGATTCGTGTTGGTACTCAGCGCCGTAGCCGGCGGTGAATCGGATCTGGGTCAGGGCGTAGTCGAAACCGGATTCCTCGGCGATCTGCGCGAGGCGGCGGTTGTAATCGGCATCCCAGCTCGTGCGCTGCGGTATCTTGCTGATCACCAGGCCGCCGGAGACGTTGGGCACCCAATAGGCGAAGCGGATCGGATCAGGCGACGGCTGTTCAACAAAACGGACGGTCATGGCGCGCACCTCGTTCGCGCGGAGTCGTTGCTCCGCGGCGTCTTCGAAGGATCGCAGCAAACTGAATACAAAATCCAGACTTACGCGATCGCTCAGGAACACGCAAAGTATTCTGGCTCAGGTGCGATCGGTCAAAGGAACGCGATGCCGTTTTGCAGGCCTCACCGGCGGCATTCTTCTGCGTAAGCCGGCGTTGAATGCGGTTTTATTCTTTTGCCATACCAATGGCGTCCGAATCGTACAGACGGCGATAGGCGAACACACTGAAGACGCCAATCAGGCACGCCGCGAGAGCGAACCACGTGAAGGCGTATTGCAGGTGATTGTTCGGGATATCGACCTTCAATTGGCCGCCTCGCGGCCACGTGGTCTGGCCCGGTACCGCATCCGCCTCGATCAGGTAGGGCGCCGCTTGGGCGATCCCGCGCGCTGCGGCGATGCCGCCGACATCGCGGTTGAACCACTCCCCGCGCGTCGGATCTGCCTCCGGCACGAACATTCCACGCGCCTCGCTGGCGCGCAGGATCCCGGTGACCGTCGTCGGATCTTCGATCAGCCCGTCCCGGCGATCGGCCTGCGCCTTCAACTCAGTCGGTACGAAGCCGCGGTTGATCAGGACGGTGCCGCCATCCGTCAGCTCCAATGGCGTGATGACGTAGTAACCCTGCAGCGCTCGGCCGGGCGTCTCGCCGGCCGCCAGACCGTGGACCAGGGTTTCGCGATCGTTGGCAAAACGGCCTGATACGCGGACGTGGCGGAACTCGTCCCGTGCGGGATCCCAGGCGTCCGCCGCGGGTGGCGCCACCGGCTCAGCCTGGGTCTGCCGAACGATCCGGGCAATCAGCTCTTCCTTCCAGCTTTTGCGCTCGATCTGCCAGATCCCGAGGGCCAGAAGAATCGCCAGGGCGATCAGGGAAGCGAGACCTGGCGCGATCAAGTCGCGCCACGCGGCCGCACGCGGCGTGGATCGGTTCACTGTTCGAAGCGTCCCTGCTCAGCCTTGTTGCTGTACTGGAGGGCAATCAGCATACCCTTGAGCGGTCGAACCAAAATCAGGCTCAAGCCGATCGACAGGGTCCCGGCCACCAGCGCATGGACCCAGATCGGCGGCTCGTAGGTGATCTCCAACCACAGGGCCAAGCCAACCACCAGCAGGCCCACGATGGACATAACGAAGAAGGCCGGTCCGTCCGCGGAATCGAAGGCCTCATAGTCCAGGCCGCACGCTTCGCAGGAGGGGCGAAGGGTCAGGTAGCCCTTGAAGAGATGTCCCTCGCCGCAGCGCGGACAGCGGCCGCGCAGGCCCGTCGGGACGGGCGGCGGCTGCGGATAGGTTCGTTGGTCCACGTGAACACTCCAGACCGGTCCGGAAGACCGCATGCGCGCCGTCACCCGGCCACCGTCCTCGATATGGGGATCCTGCTGAGTCGGACACGAAAAAGGGCGGCCTAAGCCGCCCTTTCACAGACCCGCCATGCGGTGACGGGATGGCGATGCTCAGTGAGCGGCGCCGTGGAAGACCCCCGAACCCCAGACGTAGATCGCGGCGAACAGGAACAGCCAGACCACATCCACGAAGTGCCAGTACCAGGCGGCGAACTCGAAGCCGAGATGCTGGCGCGACGTGAACTGGCCCGCATAGGCGCGGAACAGGCACACTGCCAGGAAGATGGTGCCGATGATGACGTGGGCGCCGTGGAAGCCCGTCGCCATGTAGAAGGTCGACGAGTAGATGCTGCCCGAGAAACCGAACTCGGCGTGGCTGTACTCGTAGGCCTGGCAGGCCGTGAACAGCACGCCCAGGATGATCGTCAGCCACAGGCCGTATTTCAGGCCCTTCCGGTCATTATGCAGCAACGCATGATGCGCCCAGGTCACGGTCGTGCCGGAGGTCAGCAAGATCAGCGTGTTGAGCAGCGGCAAGTGCCAGGGGTCGAACGCCTCGATGCCCTTGGGCGGCCAGACACCGCCGGTGAATTCGACGCGGGACGCCTGGATCGGATCGGCGGTGTAAAGCGCCGCCTCGAAATAGGCCCAGAACCACGCGACGAAGAACATCACCTCGGAGGCGATGAACATCATCATTCCATAACGATGATGCAGCTGGACGACGCGGGTGTGATCGCCGGAATTGGCCTCGTGGGCCACATCCTTCCACCATGCGAACATGGTGTAGAGCACGCCGATCGAGCCGACGCCGAAGATGTAGGGGCCCGGGGTTAGCGTGCCGATCTGGAGGCTCTTCATCCAGAACACGGCGCCGAACGCCATGAGGAAGCCCGAGAAGGCACCCATCAACGGCCACGGACTCGGGCTCAAAATATGGAAGTCGTGATTCTTGGCGTGCGCCTCGGCCATCGTCCCGTCGCTCCTCACCCTGACGCCCCGCGCCGTTCCCGGCATCCGGCCTATCGCTCTTTTGGCCGGGCGCCACAGACAGGGCACCCAAGCTTGTCCGCACACTTAGTCGGTGCCGACCTCTGTTGTCACGCGTTCGCGATCAGAAATCGCGCTTCGTGCCCGAAGCCCCTGTGGTCGCGACCGCCGCACTCACCGGCTGGCCGTTCTTCGACGCGAAATACGTGTAGGACAACGTCATCTCGGAAAGATGCGCGGTGTTCGAATCATCCCGGACGGCCGGGTCGACATAGAACACGACCGGGACATCCAATGTTTCGCCCGGCTGCAGCGTCTGCTCGTTGAAGCAGAAGCAGGCGATCTTGACGAAATAGCTGCCCATCAGGCCAGGTTGGACGTTGAAGGTCGCCACGCCCGTCGACGGCTTGCTGCTCGTATTCTGGACCCGAAAGAAGACCGTCTTGGTCTCCCCGAGTTTCGCCTCGACGCTGTTCGTCTCGGGGGAGAACTTCCAGGGCAGGCCGGGAGCGACGTTGGTGTCGAAATGCACCACCATGCTATCATCGGTGCGCGCCGCCGACGAGGACAAAGCCGGCCCCTGACGCGGCGTGCCGTCGTATCCGGTCGCCTTGCAGAAGGCGTCGTAGAGCGGCACGGATGCGAAGGCGAGACCGACCATGCCGACGGCGAGGCCGGCGCAGGCAATCGCTGTCCGTGTGGCACCGCGGTTGGGATCGGGGCGGGATGGGGTCATAGGGATCCCTCAGAGCGGACGGCTGAGGATCTGCGGGCCGAGCTTTACGATCGTCAGCACGAAGAACAGCAGCACCCAGGCACCCAGCGCCAGGGCGATCGCAATCGATCGCTTCCGGCGGCGCGCTTCTTCCTGGGGTGTAAGCTGGCGGTACGGGACCTCGGGATCCGCCATGGCGCTCAGACCAGGGGCCGGAACAAGCCGAAGCTCTGCTCGGCGAGCAGCGCCGAAAACAGCGCGAAGAGGTAGAGGATCGAGAAGCCGAACATGCCCATGGCGGCCTTCTTCTCGGCCTCACCTTCGCGGTTCTTCAGGACGCGGACGCTGAAGGCCAGCATCCCGACGCCGCCGACCACGCCGATCACCGCATAGAGCAAACCACCGAAGCCCAGGGCCACGGGTACGAGACCGAGCGGGGCGAGGAGCACGGTGTACCAGACGATCTGGCGGCGGGTGGAGGCCGGACCCGCGACGTTCGGCATCATCGGGATGCCGGCGCGGGCATATTCCTCGGCCTTGATCAGGGCCAGTGCCCAGAAATGCGGCGGCGTCCAGATGAAGATGATGGCGAACAGAACGAGCGACTCGATCCCGACCGAGCCCGACACAACCGCCTGGCCGATCACCGGCGGAAGGGCGCCGGCGGCCCCACCGATCACGATGTTCTGCGCGGTCGCCCGCTTCAGCCACATCGAGTAGATCACCGCGTAGAACACGATGGTGAAGGCCAGCAATCCGGCGGCCAGCCAGTTCGCGGCCAGGCCCAGCACCAGGACCGACGCCACCGACAGGAACAGGCCGAAGCCGAGCGCTTCCTCGGACGAAATCCGACCGGCCGGGATCGGGCGCTGCGCCGTCCGGGTCATGACGGCATCGATGTCCGCGTCCCACCACATATTGAGGCAGCCCGACGCCCCGGCTCCAACCGCAATGGCCAGAAGCGAGATCACGCCGATCGCAGGCTGAACATGGCCCTGGGACACCACCATGCCGACGAGGGCGGTGAAGATCACGAGGACCATCACCCGCGGCTTGAGCAGGGCGAAATAGTCCGGCACGTCGCCGCCAACGGCCGTGAAGGCCGGGGCCGGGGTGTCCGGTCCGATCGTATTCGTCAGGCTCGTCATCGCGTCTGCCGCTGTTGTGTCGGCGCCCGGCCACGCGTGTCACGGCCGAGTCAAATCTTGAAAACGTTTAGTTCCAAGAACGAGCGCGAGTGATTCACGCGCCGTGTGCGGATCACCCGTCTGGATCGCCCTTGCCCGGAAGTCGCCGTCACGGCTTCCGGGGAAGGGCGAGGGCCGCGCATACGGCCCTCGCAGATGCGGATCAGTGCGCGCCCGGCTCGTCGACGATGCGGGGCAGCGTCTCGAACTGGTGGAAGGGCGGCGGGGAGGGGAGCGTCCACTCGAGGGTGGTTGCGCCTTCACCCCACGGATTGTCGGCAGCTCGCTCCTTGGAGCGGAAGGCCAGCACGACGCCGATCACGAAGACGAACATGCTGAGGCCGAAGATGTGGCCGCCGTAGGTCGAGACCTTGTGCCAGGCCGCGAAGGCATCCGGGTAGTCGGCGTAACGACGCGGCATTCCGGCCAGGCCGAGGAAGTGCATCGGGAAGAACAGGACGTTCGCACCGATGAAGGCCAGCCAGAAGTGCAGCTTGCCGGCCCATTCCGGGATGATGTGACCCGTCATCTTGGGGAACCAGTAGTAGATACCGGCGAAGATGATGAACACTGCGCCCAGCGAGAGCACGTAGTGGAAGTGCGCCACGACGTAGTAGGTGTCGTGCAGGTACTTATCGACCGCCGAGTTGGCCAGCACGACGCCGGTCACGCCGCCGACGGTGAAGAGGAAGATGAAGCCGACGGCCCAGTGCATGGCCGCAGTGAAGCGGATGGAGCCGCCCCACATCGTGGCGATCCAGGAGAAGATCTTCACGCCCGTCGGGACCGCGATCACCATGGTGGCGAACACGAAGTAGGACTGCGTCTGCAGCGACAGGCCTACCGTGTACATGTGGTGGGCCCAGACCACGAAGCCGACGACGCCGATCGCCACCATCGCGTAGGCCATCGCGAGGTAGCCGAAGACCGGCTTGCGCGAGAAGGTCGAAATGATGTGCGAGACGATGCCGAAGGCCGGCAGGATCATGATGTACACTTCGGGGTGACCGAAGAACCAGAACAGGTGCTGGTACAGGATCGGGTCACCGCCGCCGGCCGGGTCGAAGAAGGTCGTGCCGAAGTTGCGGTCGGTGAGCAGCATCGTGATGGCGCCCGCCAGAACCGGCAGCGACAGCAGCAGCAGGAAGGCAGTCACCAGTTCGGCCCAGGCGAAGAGCGGCATCTTGTGCAGCGTCATGCCCGGGGCGCGCATGTTCAGGATCGTGGTGATGAAGTTGATCGCCCCGAGGATCGAGCCTGCACCCGAGAGGTGCAGGGCGAAGATCGCGAAGTCGACGGCCGGACCGGGATGGCCGGCGGTCGAGAGGGGCGGGTACACGGTCCAGCCGGTACCGGCGCCGGACGCGCCGGGCGCGCCTTCGACGAACAGCGAGCACAGCAGCGAGCAGAAGCCCGCCACCGTGAGCCAGAACGAGATGTTGTTCATGCGTGGGAACGCCATGTCGGGCGCGCCGATCATGAGCGGCACGAACCAGTTGCCGAAGCCTCCGATCAGTGCCGGCATCACCATGAAGAACACCATGATGAGGCCGTGGCCGGTGACGAACACGTTGTACGTCGCCGGGCTCGAGAAGAACTGCAGCCCCGGCTGTTCCATCTCCATTCGGATGCCGAAGGAGAGGAACGCGCCGATCATGCCGGCGCAGAAGGCGAAGAGCAGGTAGAGCGTGCCGATGTCCTTGTGGTTCGTCGACAGGAACCACCGGGCGAAGAACGACGGCTTATGGTCGTGGACCTCGTGGGCCTCGGCATGGGCTGCGGCTGTAGCCATGGATTCGGGTGCCTTGTGGATCTCTGACGGGTTCTGATCGGTCGGCCGGGGCTCAGCGCGCCTCGGCGAAGCTCGTGCCGTTGTCGATGCGGGCGTACTTGGTCTTCGCTTCCTTCAGCCAGTCGGCATAGGCCTGCTCGCTGACGACGCGGACGACGATCGGCATGTAGGCGTGACGCTGCCCGCAGAGCTCCGAGCACTGGCCGTGGAACGTGCCTTCCTTGTCGGCCCGGAACCACATCTGGTTCAGGCGGCCCGGGACGGCGTCGATCTTGAAGCCGAAGGCCGGCATCGCCCAGGAATGCAGCACGTCCGCTGCCGTGACCTGGATCTTCACGATCTTGCCCAGCGGCACGACCATTTCGTTGTCGGTCTGCAGCAGGCGGGGCTGCTTGTCCTCGTCGATGTTTGCATCGAAGGTGAAGCCACCACCGGCCTCGGTCTGCGGGTACTCGTAGGACCAGTACCAGGCATGGCCGATGACCTTGACGATCATGTCGGCCTTCGGATCCGCGAGCTGCGTGCGCAGCAGGCGGAAGGACGGGATCGCGACGGCGACCAGGATCAGCACCGGGACGATGGTCCAGGCGATCTCGATCGCGGTGTTGTGCGTGGTGCGGGAGGGGGTGGGATTCGTCTTCTCGTTGAAACGGAAGACGCACCAGAGGATCAGTCCCAGCACGAAGACCGAGATCGCCAGCGAGAGCCAATGCAGGCCGATCTCGAAGCTCAGGATATCGCGCGCGTTTTCGGTGACCGGGATCTGCCGGCTCATCTCCCACGGCACCGGCTGTCCAAAGCCGGCCGCGAGCGCACCGGATGTCGAGGTGAGCAAAGCGCCAAGGGCGGCGAGGCTCCAGGGTGATCGGGTGATCGTCCGCACCGTCCGCATCTGCCTCTCGTTGCTCCCCTGCGATTTGCTTTCCCGTCGGCTTTTCCCGTCTTGACTGAGCGCGGGATGGTGCCGACGTGACGGACCGCCAGTTGTGTTACCTGGCGTGTATCCGATCGCGGCTTCAGATCACAAGGGCGTTCGAGGTGCAACCGCACAAGCGTCGCAGCGCGCGGATTCCGGCAGATTCGAGTCGCGTCGCGACAGCTTTTCATCGACCTTTCGCCGCTGGTGGAGCGTTCATGCCGCTCCCAATTCGGCGCGACAGTAGCGGTACAGAGTTCTTTTGGAGCTTCGGATGTCGATGAAAACCGGGGATCGACCCGCCGGGACACCGCCGATCTCGATGCAAGCCCCGATGCAGGTGGTCGCGTACACGGCTTCGGTGCCGAAGGCGGGCACTCGAGCGCTGGCCGTGGAGGCGGCTGTCAATCTCGTCTACGGCAGCGTGCCGCACGCCGTCATGATGGCGACGCCCGCCGATCTCGACGATTTCGCCTACGGCTTCAGCCTTACGGAAGGCATCGTCGAATCCGCCGACGAGATCCGAGCGACGCGGGTCGAAGTCGGATCCGACGGGCTTCGCCTCCATGTCGAGCTTGCGCCCGGCCGCCTCCGTGAGCACCTAGCTCGCAAGCGCGCGATCAGCGGTCGCACCGGCTGCGGCGTGTGCGGCATCGAAGATCTGTCCGATCTCCCGCGCGCCGAAATGCGGGATGCTCCAGACGTGCGGGTCGCGCTTCCGGCGATCGCCAGGGCGCTGCAGGGGCTCGATGCGGGCCAGGTTCTGGGCGCGGAAACCCGTGCCGTTCACGCGGCCGCCTGGGCTCGCCTCGACGGTTCATTGGTCGCCGTGCGCGAGGATGTCGGCCGGCACAATGCTCTGGACAAACTGATCGGGGCGCTGATGCGGACGGGCACCGATACCGCCGCCGGTTTCCTGGTGATCACCAGCCGTTGCTCGTTTGAGATGGTGGAGAAGGCCGCACGGCTGGGTGCTGCCGTGATCGTGGCGATCTCGGCCCCGACATCCCTGGCGCTGGAACGAGCCAAGGCGCACGGGATCACGCTCTGCGCGATCGCGCGCTCGGATACCTTGACCGTCTTCACCGGCTCCGAACGCCTCATCCCGGGCGGGTAGCGCTACTGCGCTGCCGACTCCTTCTCGGAGGGGCCGGGGACGATTGTGGCTCCGCCGATGATTCGCACCGGCTTCCTGTCCGGTGGCGGATCCTTCCAATCCGCGGCCGGCGGCTTGGTCGCATGAGCTATGCCGCCTGCCGCGGGCTTGGCCGGGGGGGAATCGGCAGGCGCGGAATTGGCTGTAGGCGCCTTGTCGATGGCGGCCGACTTGGTGTTCGGCTTGGCCTCGGCAGCAGGATCCGCCGTGGCGGCCTCAGCGGGCGCGATCTTCGGGGCAGGCGCTTCCGGGACGTTGCGCAGCGCGGGCTTCAACTCCGGCTGGCGGCTGGGCTGCGCGGCGCGGGCGACCTTACGCGGTGCATCGGGCCGGGCACGGGAGGCGGGATTGAGACCATCAGGATTGGCATCCGGGCGCAGGGCCTCGGGACTCACCCGGCGTTGCGGCCGCAGGGCCGGACCCGGTATGCTGTCGGGCGTCGCCGGCCGCAGGATACGCCGCGGCGCGGCATCCTCCTCGGTCCAGCCGAATCCAGGGCCGGGACGCTCAAGGCGGGCGTAGGTCTCGGGGGCACCGATCCGCTGGCGCCCGACGATCGCGCCCGCGGCGGGATCGACGAACAGCCGGACTGGCACGCCGGTCGGGCTGACGGCATCCACCACGTAAACACGTCCATCGAAGCGGGGACGACCCAAACCACTGAAACCGCGTTCGGCCAGACGCCATGCGACGACCCGCGGCGGCAGGATCTCTTCCTCGAAAGCGAATTGCGCGCTGGCGCCGCGGCAGAGACCCAGCATCGCGCCGCCGGAGAGCAGCACGGCAAAGAGCGCTCGTGCCGCCGCCCGTCGCGCGCGGCCGCGCATTCTGTTCTCGATCATCACTCTGGTGCGTTCCCGTCTTGGAGACCCGGCAGAGTATCCGGTTCCGGCATGGTCCGGGCCGGTTTGCCCAGACCTCGACCATGCCGGCGAGGTCGTTGCCCCGCATGCCGCTTGTGCTCGGCGGAATCCCGTAGACCGGGTGATTCTGGCGAGATTGCGGAAGAGACTGATGAACAGCTGTTTAAGCCACGTCGCCGATGCCGCGCCCGGGGCTCCGCGCGCTCCCTTGCTGAAACGGTTTCAATCTGCCAATTTCGCGACTTAGGACAGTAGAACTGTCCCATCGGCCGTGCATGCTGACCGTCTCCGTCTCGCGCAAAAGCGGGAAATCCGGCAGACGGTTTCGAGCGCGCCAGCGCGCCGCTCCCTGGAGCGGTCCGGGTTCTCGATGAACGCAGGTCGACGGACGTGCCCTTCCGGGGACCGACCGGATCGCCTGCGGCATCGGGTCGGGGCGCCGGGCGGCGACGGCTCGCGGGCATGAAACATGCTCGCGGGTTGACCGGCAGCGGACGGGATCGAGGGAAGGACGAGACGAAGCATGGCCCAGCGCGGACCCGCCGAAGAGTTTGCTGCTTCCGAGTTCCAGGCTGCCGCCCCGCGCGGCGGCGCGATGCCGCTCACGGTGCGCGATCCTGCTCTGCCCAAAGCCCAGGGCGCCTACGATCCGGCCAACGAGCGCGATGCCTGCGGCGTCGGCTTCATTGCCGACATGCATGATCGCCGCACCCATGCCATCGTTCAGCAGGGCCTGAAGATCCTCGAGAATCTCGACCACCGCGGCGCGGTGGGTGCGGATCCGAAGATGGGCGACGGCTGTGGCATCCTCACCCAGATCCCGCACGGCTTCTTCGCGGACGAATGCTCGCGCTTGGGTTTCGAGCTGCCGCCGGCCGGCCAATACGCGATCGGTCAGTTCTTCATGCCCAAGGCCGAAGAGCCCCGGGCGATCATTCAGGGAATCATCGAAGCGGCCCTGGCCGACGAGGGTCTTCCGCTGCTCGGCTGGCGCGACGTGCCGGTGGACCCGGAGGATCTCGGCGTGGCCGTGAAGGCCACCGAGCCGCATCACCGTCAGGTGTTTATCGGTCGCCCGGCCTCGGTCTCCGACCAGGACGTGTTCGAGCGGCGTGTCTTTGTCGCCCGCAAGGTGATCTCCAACAAGGTCTACGCCCTCGACGATCCGCGGGTGAAGGAGTTCTACCCGGTCTCCGTCTCGACCCGGACCATCGTCTACAAGGGCATGGTCCTGGTCACGCAGATCGGCGACTACTTCCTCGATCTGAAGGACGAGCGCTTCGTCTCGGCGATCGCCCTGGTCCACCAGCGCTTCGCCACCAACACGTTCCCGACCTGGCGGCTGTCGCACCCGTACCGGATGGTCGCCCATAATGGCGAGATCAACACGCTGCGCGGCAACGTCAACTGGATGGCGGCCCGCCAGGCCAGTGTCGATTCGGACCTGTTCGGCAACGACATCTCGAAGCTCTGGCCGATCTCCTACGAGGGCCAGTCCGACACAGCGTGCTTCGACAACGCCCTCGAATTCCTCGTGCAGGGCGGCTACCCGCTCGCCCATGCGATGATGATGCTGATCCCGGAGGCTTGGGCCGGCAATCCGCTCATGAGCGAGGAGCGGCGCGCCTTCTACGAGTACCATGCCGCCCTGATGGAGCCGTGGGACGGCCCCGCCGCGGTGGCGTTCACGGATGGCCGCCAGATCGGCGCCACCCTCGATCGCAACGGACTGCGCCCGGCCCGCTACATCGTGACCGATGACGGGCTCGTCGTGCTCGCCTCCGAGATGGGTACGCTGCCGATCCCGGATGAGAAGATCGTCCAGTCCTGGCGCCTGCAGCCGGGCCGGATGCTGCTGATCGATCTGCAGAAGGGCCGGATCGTCTCCGACGAGGAGATCAAGGGCGAACTCGCCGCCGCGCACCCCTATGCCGACTGGGTCAAGAACACGCAGATCGTGCTCGAGGATCTCAAGCCCGTCGTGGCGCGGGAGACGCGCTCGGACGTGGGCCTGCTCGATCGCCAGCAGGCCTTCGGCTACACGCAGGAAGACCTGAAGCTGCTGATGCAGCCCATGGCCGTGACCGGCCAGGAGGCAGTCGGCTCGATGGGCACGGATACGCCGCTCTCGGCGCTCTCCGAGAAGTCGAAGCTGCTCTACACCTACTTCAAGCAGAACTTCGCCCAGGTCACCAATCCGCCGATAGATCCGATCCGGGAAGAGGCGGTGATGAGCCTCGTCTCGTTCATCGGGCCGCGGCCGAACCTGCTGGACATGGAGGGCGCGTCCCGGCGTAAGCGCCTGGAGGTCCGCCAGCCGATCCTGACCAACGGCGACCTGGAGAAGATCCGCTCGATCGGCCATTTCGAGGACCGGTTCGACACCAAGACCCTGGACATGACCTACCCCGCCGAAATGGGCGCACAGGCCATGGACGGCGCGCTCGATCGCCTGTGCGATCGGGCGGAGGCGGCGGTGCGCGGCGGCTACAACATCATCGTGCTGACCGACCGCGCGGTCGGGCCGGACCGGATCCCGATCCCGGCGCTGCTGGCGACCGCCTCCGTCCACAACTACCTGATCCGCAAGGGTCTTCGCACCTCGGTCGGCCTCGTGGTCGAATCCGGTGAGCCGCGCGAGGTGCATCACTTCGCGTGCCTGGCCGGCTACGGCGCCGAGGCGGTGAACCCATACCTCGCCTTCGAGACGTTGCTGGCGATGAAGGACGAGTTCCCGCCGGACCTCACGGACGACGAGATCATCTACCGCTACATCAAGGCGATCGATAAGGGCCTGCTCAAGGTCATGTCGAAGATGGGCATCTCGACCTACCAGTCCTATTGCGGCGCCCAGATCTTCGACGCGGTTGGCCTGAACTCGACCTTCGTGGGCCGGGACTTCTTCGGCACGGCGACCACGATCGAGGGCGTCGGCATGGCCGAGGTGGCCGAGGAGACGGTCAGCCGTCACCGCGACGCCTTCGGCGACGCCCCGATCTACCGCAACGCCCTCGATGTCGGCGGCGAATACGCCTACCGGTTGCGCGGCGAAGCCCATACCTGGACGCCCGACACGATCGCGACGCTCCAGCACGCGGTGCGCCTCAACGTCCCCGAGCGCTACCGCGAGTATGCGGCCCTGGTGAACCGCCAGGAGAACCAGCTCAAGACCCTGCGCGGCCTGTTCCGTCTGAAGTCCGCGGCCGAGCTCGGCCGTGAGGCAGTGCCGCTGGATGCGGTCGAGCCGGCCTCCGAGATCGTCAAGCGCTTCGCCACGGGCGCGATGTCGTACGGATCCATTTCGAAGGAAGCGCACGAGACGCTGGCGATCGCGCTGAATTCCTTCGGCGGACGCTCCAATTCCGGCGAAGGCGGCGAAGAGGTCGAGCGGTTCAAGCCGCTGCCGGACGGACGCTCGCGCCGGTCCGCGATCAAGCAGGTCGCTTCGGGCCGGTTCGGCGTCACGACGGAATACCTCGTCAATTCCGACATGATGCAGATCAAGGTCGCGCAGGGCGCCAAGCCCGGCGAGGGCGGCCAGCTGCCCGGCCACAAGGTCGACGCCAAGATCGCCAAGGTGCGCTACGCCACCCCGGGCGTCGGCCTGATCTCGCCGCCGCCGCATCACGACATCTACTCGATCGAAGATCTGGCCCAGCTGATCTTCGACCTGAAGAACGTGAACCCGTCGGCGGACGTGTCGGTGAAGCTCGTCTCCGAGGTCGGCGTCGGCACGGTGGCGGCCGGCGTCGCCAAGGCGCGCGCCGACCACATCACCATCTCGGGCTATGACGGCGGCACCGGCGCCGCTCCGCTCACCTCCCTCAAGCATGCGGGCGGCCCCTGGGAGACGGGCCTCGCCGAGACCCAGCAGACGCTGGTGCTCAACGGCCTGCGCGGGCGCGTTGCCCTCCAGGCGGATGGCGGTATCCGCACCGGGCGCGACGTGATCATCGCGGCCCTGCTCGGCGCCGACCAGATGGGATTCTCGACCGCACCGTTGATTGCGGCCGGCTGCATCATGATGCGCAAGTGCCATCTGAACACTTGCCCGGTGGGCGTCGCCACGCAGGATCCGGTCCTGCGCAAGCGCTTCAAGGGCACGCCCGAGCACGTGGTGAACTACTTCTTCTTCGTGGCCGAGGAAGTACGCGAGATCCTGGCATCGCTCGGCTTCACCAAGCTGGAGGAAGCGGTCGGCCGCTCCGACGTGCTCGATAAAGTCGAGGCCATCGCCCATTGGAAGGCGCGCGGGCTCGACTTCACCAAGCTGTTCCACCGCCCGAAGGTGGCGGACGGCATCGCCATCCGGCATGTGGAGAAGCAGCACCATCCGATCGACACGGTCCTCGACCGGCGTCTGATCGAGCAGGCCAAGCACGCCATCGAGACCGGGGAGCCGGTGGTCGTCACCGACACGATCCGCAATTCGGATCGGGCCGCCGGTGCGATGCTGTCCGGCATGGTCGCCAAGGCCCATGGCCACGAGGGGCTGCCCGACGACACCATCGTGGTGAAGCTCTCCGGCACCGCCGGCCAGAGCTTCGGTGCCTGGGTCGCGGCCGGCGTGACCATCGAGCTCACCGGCCACGGCAACGACTATGTCGGCAAGGGCCTGTCGGGCGGGAAGCTGATCATCCGGCCGAGCGACGCCCTACGGTCGCCGCCTGACCGGACCATCATGGTCGGCAACACCGTCCTGTACGGGGCGATCGCCGGCGAGTGCTACATCCGCGGCTCCGCAGGCGAGCGCTTCGCAGTGCGCAATTCCGGCGCGATCACTGTGGTCGAGGGCATGGGCGACCATGGCTGTGAGTACATGACCGGCGGCGTCGTCGTGTCGATCGGCGAGACCGGGCGCAACTTTGCTGCCGGCATGTCGGGCGGCATCGCCTATGTGCTGGACGAGGACGGCTCGTTCTCGGCTCGCTGCAACCTCTCGATGGTCGATCTCGAACCCGTCGAGGAGGAGGACGACCTGATGCGCCGCTTCCACCAGGACGGCGATCTGGAGACCAAGGGGCGCGTCGATATCCTGGCCGACATGTCCGGCCACGACGAGGAGCGCCTGAGCCAGCTCATCACCAACCATCTCAAGTACACGGGTAGCCCGCGGGCCAAGCAGATCCTCGACGACTGGGCGAGCTTCCGCACCAAGTTCGTCAAGGTGATGCCGGTTGAGTACCGCCGGGCGCTGCGCGAAATGGAGATGGCGCGGATGCCGGTGGCGGCAGAGTAAGGCTATCGGTCTCGGCGCCCGAGCGAAACGGGCGCCGATCGCGGAATGAAGGTCTCATAGGCTGCAGCATCGGTCGATCTGCGGGCCTCAAGGGTTGATCGATGGGCAAGATCACGGGTTTCCTCGAGTTCGACCGGCAGGAGCAGAAGTACCAGCTCGCAGCCGATCGCGTGCGGCACTTCCGCGAGTTCACCCTGCCGCTCGACGAGCACGACCTGACCAAGCAGGCGGCGCGCTGCATGGATTGCGGCATCCCGTTCTGCCACGGCCCGACCGGCTGCCCGGTCCACAATCAGATTCCGGACTGGAACGATCTGGTGTTCCAGTCGGACTGGGAGGAAGCCTCGCGCAACCTCCACTCGACTAACAACTTTCCGGAGTTCACCGGCCGCGTCTGCCCGGCGCCCTGCGAAGAGGCGTGCACACTCAACCTCGAGAATCAGCCGGTTGCGATCAAGACAATCGAGCAGGCGATCGCTGACCGCGCCTGGAACATGGGGTGGATCAAGCCTGAAACGGCGTCCGTGCGCACCGGCAAGCGCGTGGCGATCGTCGGCTCCGGGCCGGCCGGCCTCGCGGCGGCCCAGCAGCTCGCCCGGGTCGGCCACGACGTGCACGTGTTCGAGCGCGAGCCGAAGGCCGGCGGCCTGCTCCGCTACGGCATCCCCGACTTCAAGATGGAGAAGCGCCACATCGATCGCCGGGTGCGGCAGATGGAGGCCGAAGGCGTCGTCTTCCACTACAACCAGAACATCGGCGTGACGAAGCCGGTCGAGGAGCTGAAGGCCGAGTTCGACGCGGTGATGTTCTGCGGCGGCGCGGAGGATCCGCGGAATCCGCAGCTCCCTGGCCAGGAGCTGGAGGGCGTCCACTACGCGATGCCCTACCTGATCCAGTCGAACCGCCGCGTCGCAGCCGAGCCGATGCGCGGCAATGGCGAGGTGCCGATTCTGGCCTCGGGCAAGAACGTCGTGGTGATCGGCGGCGGCGATACCGCCTCGGATTGCGTCGGCACGGCCTTCCGCCAGGGCGCCCTGTCTGTGACGCAGCTCGACATCCGCCCCCGCCCGCCCGAGCGCGAGGACAAGCTGACGGTGTGGCCGTACTGGCCGACCAAGATGCGCACCTCCTCCAGCCAGGCCGAGGGCGCCGAGCGCGAATTCCAGGCGGCGACGCTGCGGCTCGACGGCAACAAGAAGGGCCGCCTGACCGGCGTAGTCTGCGCCCGGGTCGATGCCAAGCGTCAGCCGATCCCCGGCACCGAGTTCATCCTGCCGGCCGATCTGGTGTTCATGGCGATCGGCTTCGCCGGCTCGGTTCAGAAGGGCCTCCTCGAGCAATCCGGCATCAGCGTCAGCAAGCGCGGCAACGTCGAGGCGAACGAGGAGGATTACCGCACCTCGGACGAGAAGATCTGGAGCGCCGGTGACATGCGCCGGGGCCAGTCCCTGGTGGTCTGGGCGATCCGCGAGGGGCGTCAGGCAGCCCGCGCCATCGACGAGACCCTGATGGGCGCGAGCGTCCTGCCGCGATAGCTCTCTTGGTTCGACGGCGCGGGTTGAGAAACCCGCGCCGAACGCGTCCCGTCAGCCCGGCGGCCAGCGGAAATCGTCGGCGCGGCCGGGCTGGGGCAGCGGTGCGGCGCCTCGTACGAGCGTCCGCTCCACGGTTCCGAGGTTGTCGCCGTCGCGCGGCCGACCGGTCAGCAATGCGCCGCCGGGAGAGACTTCGGTTCGACCAAGCGGCACGACCGGGCCCGCCGCCGGCTTCACCGGCAGGGCAGGAACCCCCGGCGGTTCCGGCAGGCTCGGTAGCATCGCGGTGATCTGCCGATCGATCGTCGCGGTGTCCGTGGGCTGCCCTGCACCGTCGAGGCTCGGCCCTGATGTGGAGGGCGTACCGGCCGGTGCGATGGTCGCGGTCGGCGGCTGGTCCGCCAACGCTGGCGTAGCGGTGCCCATCAGCCGTTTCAGTTCGACATCGGCAAAATGTGCCAGCTTGCGATCGCCCGCCTTGGTGAAGTGAACGCCGTCGGCGGTCCGAAGCTTGGCGATCTGTCCTTCGGGATCGGGGCCGGAGGCCGTGTAGCGGTCGCGGTCGTCGACGAAGCCCGGCCAGATGTCGACATAGGTCGCGCCGGCTTTGGTGACGCTGTCCCGGACGATGTCATTGATGGCGGCGAGGTCCCGGCTCAGCGGCTCGCTCTGCATTGGTGGAAGGCCGACCCAGACCAGCGGCACTTTGTGATCGGTGAACACCTTCACGAACGCGTCGACCCGCGCACGGTACAACGCCTTCCAGCGATCGGTGAGGGGATCGGCCGTCTCGTCGCCTTCGCGGATCGGCTGTCGGTCATTGGCGCCGAGCATGACAAGCCCGTAGCGCACCTTCGGATTGGTGCGGAGGTAGTCCTCGGCACTCTTCGGCCAATCGACGACGTCCTTGCGCACGAGCCCGCTATCGCCCTTCGCACGATCGATGACCGCAACGTCGGCATTGTCCTCGAAGACGTCGTCGAGCCCGTGGGCGAGGTGGTCGGCCAAGGAGTCGCCGAACACCGCGATCTGCACGTTCGGCGCGGTCTTGGCGATAGCCGGCTTCGGCGGCATCGGTGCCCGTGCCGGTCGCTCCCGTCGCTTGATCGCGGGCGGGGGCCGCTGTGCGTCGGCGCTTCCAATGTTGTTGCGCGGACGGGGCGCCCGGTAGGTGCGCTCCGGTGGGGGGGCGACCGGCTGTTGCGGTCGGTCCTCCCACGGCCAGTAGAACTGGCGCGGCGCTTCCTGAGGGGGCGCATAGCGGGGCTGGCGCGCGTAAGCTCCGTCATCACGGTAATAGGCATCACGCGCACGCCGCCGCGTCGGCGCTTCGGAATAGGCGCCGTTCCCGGGTTGCTGATAGCCGTCGCCCCACTGCGCCCGGGCAGGCGTATTGCCGATCATGGATAGGGCCGCCTGGCCCAGCAGGACGGCCAGCCCGAGGAGGGCCGGACGTGTCGTGCGACGCCAAACAGCGACTCTCATGCGCATCCCGCATTCCCAAGGCGCCCGGGTACCGGTCGCTGGCCGAGAGTATATGGGAGACGGGCGCGTACGTCTAAACCGCGCGCTATCGACTGGGGCCGTGCCGCTCCCGGATATGGGTGAGAAGTGCCGGCGTGGCGTAGCCGTCGGCCTGGAGCCCCGCATCGATCTGGTAGCGTCGCACCGCCTCGCGTAATTTCGGACCGGCGCGGCCGTCCGTGGGGCCCTCGTAAAAACCGGCCATTGCGAGCTCGCTCTGGAGTGCGCGCAATCCCGTACCGTCGAGGCGCGGGCCGGTCGGCCAGGGAGCCGCAAGGGCTGGGCCGCCGTCGAGACGGTCGGCGAGGTGGCCGACCGCCAGCGCGTAGGAATCCGAGGTGTTGTAGCCGCGGATCACCTCGAAATTGCCGGTGATCAGGAAGGCCGGCGCGCCGAGGCCGCCGGGCAGGATCAAGCTAGCCTTGCCCCGCTCGGGCAGGCGCTTGCCGTCCATCCGCCGGACGCCGCGGCTCGCGAACCGGCCGAGATCGCCGGAATAATCCGAGAGGTCGAAACCGTCGGGCAGATGCACCTCGTAGCCCCAGGCAAGGGACGGATCCCAACCGAGATCCTTGAGATAGGCTCCGATGGAGGCGAGCGAATCCGCGTCGCTCAACCAGATATCTCGGCGGCCGTCGCCGTCGAAATCGACCGCATGTGCGAGGTAGGTAGACGGCAGGAACTGAACTTGGCCCATGGCACCGGCCCAGCTTCCACTCATCCGCTCGGGCGTGATGTCGCCCCGCTGAAGGATGGTGAGGGCAGCGAGCAGCTCGTCGCGAAAAAGCGTGCCGCGATGCTGGGCTTCCGCCAGGGTCGCCAGAGCCCGGATGGTCGAGAGGCTGCCGGCGCTCGCACCGAAATCGGACTCGACGCCCCAGATTGCGAGGACGATGGCGGCCGGAACCCCATAACGGGCCTCGATGGCCCTGAGGGTGGGAGCGAGGGACGACGCCCGTGCGCGTCCCCGGGTTATACGACCGGTCGATACGGCACCCACCAGATAGTCCCAGACCGGGCGAACGAACTCGCCCTGCTGCTTCGTCCGAGCCAGGATGGCGCTATCGGGCGCCGAGATGCCGCGGAAAGCCGCCGTAAAGGTCTCGGGCGTCACCCCGCGGGCCTCGGCGTCCGGACGCAGCGCCGCAATGAATGCCTGGAACGCGCCGTCCGACGCACCCGGTTTTGCGGCCCTGGTCACGGCCGGGACGAGGCACAGGGCGGCTGCGAGGACGGCGCGGCGGGACTGCACCGCCTCAGATCCGGTTGCGCATACTGAGTTTGTCCTCCCAGGCGAGAGCCTGGGCGACGATGGCGTCGAGATCGTCGTGGCGGGGCTGCCAGCCCAGCTGCGACCGGATCCGGCCCGCCTCCGCCACGATCCGCGCCGGATCCCCCGGCCGGCGCGGGCACAGCCGGACCGCGAAGTCCCGCCCCGAGATCCGCTTGACCACCTCGATCACCTCCAGCACCGAGTAGCCCCGGCCGTAGCCGCAGTTCAGCGTCAGGCTCGCGCCGCCCCCGCGCAGATGGTCGAG
>NZ_JAKSYN010000025.1:0-2073 GCF_022829565.1 Methylobacterium sp. J-001 | reverse complement strand
CGGGCTGTGACAGCTTGGTTGGCGAAGGCTCGGGGCGTCAAGCCGCCCAAGGCCGTATGGGGGCGATCTTCGTTGTAGTGGCACCTCCAGTCCTCGATGCGCTCGCGGGCATCGGCCAGCGACAGGAACCACGAGGCGTTCAGACATTCCGCCCGTAAGCGGCCGTTGAACGACTCGATGTAGGCGTTGTCTGTCGGTTTGCCCGGTCGTGAGAAGTCGATCTCGACCCCGTTCAGGTACGCCCACTGGTCGAGCATGCGCCCGGCGAACTCCGGTCCATTGTCCACCCGTAGGCTCTTTGGACGACCGCGGAGCTTCACCAGTGCGTCCAGGGCCTCGGTCACCTGGAAGGCGCGGAAGTTGGCTCTCGGTGTGAGCGAGAGCGCCTCTCGCGTATGGCAATCGACGACCGTCAGGATCCGGAACGGACGTCCGTCGAAGATGCGATCAGACATGAAGTCCATGGCCCAGACCTCATTGGGTCCGCCGATCGCCGGCCGCCCTTGCCGGTAGCGCCAAGCCCGTTTGCGTTTGGGCAGCTTGGGCCGGATCGACAGCCCCTCGTCGCGATAGATCCGGTAGGTGCGCTTGTGGTTCACCTCCCAGCCCTCCCGTCGCAGTAGGATATGCAGCCGTCGGTAGCCGTAGCGCACCCGCGCGGCAGCGAGTTCCTTCAGCCGCATCCGCAGCGCAACCTGCGGGTCAGAGCGCTTCCTGTAACGCTGGGACGAGCGGCCAAAACCGGTGGCCTGGCAGGCCCGACGCTCGCTGATGCCGTAGGCCACCTGCAGGTGGCCGGCGACTTCACGGCGAGCGCTGGGCCTTACCACTTTCGCTTCAGGACATCCTGCAACATCGAGCGGTCCAGCGTCAGGTCGGCCACTAATCGTTTGAGCTTGCTGTTCTCGTCCTCCAGCTGCTTCAGCCGCCGGATCTCCGGCACGCCCATGCCGACGAACTGCTTCTTCCAGCGGTAGAACGTCGGCTCGGACACACCCATCTTCCGGCAGACCTCGTCCACCGTCGCGCCGTTCTCCGCCTGCCGAAGGGCAAAGGCGATCTGTTCGTTCGTGAAGCGTTTGCGAGGCATGACATCCTCCCTCCTTCAGGGTTCAGGATGCCCGAAAAACTTGCGCTAAGCGCGGACCAGTTTGGTGGGTCAGGGTCAGTGCCCGACGACGACCTCATGCGCCAGTTCGTCTACGCTCTGAAGGGCCCGCAGAAGGTCTACCGCACCGCCTTCTTGCGGGCTGTCTCGAGGGAATCTGAGTTGACCGGTTTCGACACCCGGGCTTGGCGGATCAAGAAGGATTGGCTGCGCACCGGTGATCGAGTTCGCCTGCTCGACGTGATGGCCGGCCGCACCCTCGATGGTCTGCTGTTCGGCAACCGCGAGGGCACCGCCCTCGCGCGGGCGATCCGGGATGAGGCGCTGAAGCCGTTTCGGGCTTGGGATGAAAAGCAACGCTAGTACCGGGCCTGAAGGGCCGCAGGGTTGCCAAGCGGTGGCCTCAATCAACTATGCACTCAGCCTCGATAGGCCCAAGTATTTCGTCCGAGAGATGAGTGCAGGGCAGGGCGGGCTGGTCAGCCCCCATTGAAGTGGTCCGCCCTTTGGTATGGCTTTTGAGCCTGGAGGACGGACGAGATGGCAAAGCACCCGAAGCCCGAGGAGATCGTCGCGAAGCTACGTCAGGCGGACGTTCTGATTTCACAGGGCCAGATCGTGGCGGATGCAATCCGCGCGCTCGGTGTGAGTTCGGTGACGTACTACCGGTGGCAGCGTGAGTTTGGCGGCCTGAAGTCAGATCAAGTTCTACGGATGAAGAGTCTTGAGACCGATAATTCTCGGCTTCGAAAGGCCATCGCCGATCTCACCCTCGAGAAGCTGATCCGGCAGGAGGCGTCCCGGGGAAACTTCTGAGCCCCGCGGGCCGACGCGCCTGTGTCGAGCACATCCAGCTGACGATGAACATCTCCGAGCGCCGTGCCTGTCGGGCGCTCGGACAGCATCGCTCGACACAGCGCAAGGTGCCGCGGGGCCGCGATGATGAAGAGGCGCTGACAGCCGAT
>NZ_JAKSYN010000023.1:0-334 GCF_022829565.1 Methylobacterium sp. J-001 | reverse complement strand
GGGGGGTGGTGGCGGGGCTGGTCGTGGTCCCGACCTCGCTGCCGTACAGGATCTGGACGCCGCCCTCTGCGAGGCAGCTGGCCACAAGCTTGTCCTTCGCGGCCGTCGCGTCCGTGTAGGTGTCGTACATGGCGGTGATGGTTTGTGTCATGGTTCGATCTCATGTGTTTCAGCTAGGTTCAGGTCCGTGACGTGCCCCTCGGGGGACACGCGTTCGATCCCGGCGTGCTGCCTTCGCAGCGTCACCGGCATCTCGACGTCCTCGCCCGCCGTGGTCTGGCGGACGTGCACCTCCTCCCGCAAGACAAGGCGCTTCTCGACGACGAGGATCTCT
>NZ_JAKSYN010000021.1:0-45558 GCF_022829565.1 Methylobacterium sp. J-001 | reverse complement strand
GGCGTTCTGCTGCCCCGCTTGCCGGATGTTGTGCAGCGCCTGCATCACCTGCTCGATCCCGAGCTGCTGCTGGTTGGTCGAGGCCACGATCTGCTGGAACGTCTGGACGTTCTCCTCCACCCGCGCCGTGATCTCCTCGATGGTCCGCTGCGTCGTGTCCGAACGGGTCTTGCCCGAGGCCGCGCGCTTGACCGCCTCCTCGGTGAGCATCACCGAGGTGTTGATGCCCCGCTGGATCTCGCCCAGCAGCCCCCGGACCTGGCCGGTGGCCGCCTTGGCCTGGTCGGCCAAGAGCTTCATCTCCGAGGCCACCACGGCGAAGCTGCGCCCGCTCTCGCCGGCCGCGGCCGCCTCGATGGCGGCGTTGAGCGCCAGGAGATGCGTGCGCTCGGAGATGTCGTTGACCGTCTCGATGATGTCGCCGATCGTCTGGGTCTTCTCCGACAGGCTGACGATGTTGCCGGCCACGGCCTCGGCCTGCTCGCGGATCGCGTCCATGGCCTTAGCGGTGTCGGAGACGGCGCGCAGGCCCTGGCGGGAGGTCTGGGCGGTGGCCTGGGCGGTGGCGATGACCTCGGTGGCGCGCTTGCCGATCTGGGCGCCGGAATGGGTGATCTCGTCGACGGTGGCCGCGGTCTCTTGGACGGCGGCGAACTGCTCCTCGACGGACGCGGCCTGCTGCTGCGCCGAGGCCCGGATCTCGGCGGCGGCGGCGTTGAGGTCGGCGGTGGCCGCCCGGTTGGTCCGGGCGAGGTCCGACAGGCCCGACACCATGGCGTTGAGTGTCCGACCGAGGCGGGCGATCTCGTCGCCGCCGCGCACGTCGAGCTGCCCCGACAGGTCCCCCGAGCCGACCCGCTCGACGAACCCCATCACCGTCTCGAGCGGGCGCACCACCGCACGGCGGATAAGCCACGTGACGATCATCGCCAGCAGCACGGCGGCCGCGAGGGTCAGGTGGATCGAGAGGCGCGAGCGCTCGTAGACCTCGTGCGCGGCGCGCTGTCCCAGGGCCATGCTGCCGTCGAGCAGGGTGCGCAGATTGGTGATGCCGCCGAGGAACGGCGCCTGCAGTCGGCCGATCTCGTCGTTGCGCGCCTCGACGGCGGCGACATCCTGGTTGGCGATGGCGGCGAACTGCGCCTCGCTCACGCTCCGGACATCCCGGAACGAGCGCTGCACCTCGGTGGCCGCCGCGGCGATCCGGTCCCAGGCGGCGTTGCGCTCGGCGGAGATCGAGATCGTCCGGTACTCGCTGGCGAGCTGGACCGTGGTGGCGAGGCCGGCCTCGACCTTGGCGGCGGTCTGGCGCCACGCCGCCACGTTGTCGTCGGCGCGCGCCGGCCGGCCTTGCGCCTGCGACAGCATCGCGATCACGGCGTTGCGGCGCAGGAGCCCCAGGTCGCGGGCCTGGTTGCCCAGATCGTCGAGCTGGCGCAGCACCGACATGTCGCGCCGGACGATGGCGTCGGTGGTGTCGCGCACCGCCCCGATCTGCTCCAGCGCGTAGAAGCCGAGAGCCACGATCACCACCGTGACGGCGACGAAGCCGAGGAGGATGCGTCTTCCGATCGAGAACGTCACGGTCGGGGCTAGCTCCGGTGGTGGGGCGCGGATGCGCGGATCAG
This sequence comes from Methylobacterium sp. J-001, assembly GCF_022829565.1. Taxonomy (NCBI): domain Bacteria; kingdom Pseudomonadati; phylum Pseudomonadota; class Alphaproteobacteria; order Hyphomicrobiales; family Methylobacteriaceae; genus Methylobacterium; species Methylobacterium sp. J-001. The sequence goes on along the minus strand of NZ_JAKSYN010000021.1, from coordinate 43,930 downwards.
GGCGTTAGGGCAGGACGCGGCGCAGGAGGCGGGGCAGGTCGACGACGACGAAATCCGGTCGGCCGTCGCGGGCCGAAGCGGGGGCATAGCCCGAAGCGGCGGCGTTGCCCAACCCGGCGGGGTCGGCCTCGGCTGTCGCCCCTGCGGCGGAGGGTCCCGGGGCGACGGCGATCCCGAGCACCCGGTCGACCGCCAGAGCCACGGGCTGTGCCTGGGCGGCGCGCAGCACGACGAGATGGCCGGCGCCCAGCTCGGCGTCCGGCGGCTCCGGCCGGCCGAGGGCCCGGGCGAGGCCGAGAACGCCGACGATCCGGCCCGAGAGGGCGATCAGGCCCAGCAGCGCCGGCACGGCCCCGGGCATCGGCGTGGATGGGCGCATCGGCAACACCTGCGCGACCGCCGCGAGGGGAATCCCGTAGCGCTCGGTCCCGCAGGCGCAGACAAGGTGGTCGATGCCGTGCACGGCCCCCACGGCAGCGGCTTGCCGCCGGGCGAGCGCGGCGGCGCGCTCGGCCTTGAGGTCCCGCTCGGACTTGCGCGGTCGGCTCCGCTCCGGTGCGCTCGGGCGCGCGTCCATTTAAAAGCTCCCGCTGCCTGGGCCGCGATACGGGCCGAGCCCGGTGCGGGCTGCGGCGGCCCCGGCCGCGACCTCGCCGGCCACCGCGCCATCACCCTCGCGGAGGGGCGTCTCCGGCTCGAGGGCCTGACTCAGCGCGACGGCGTTGTCGAGGGCGCGCGCGGCCTCCTCGGCACGCCCCATCGCCATCAGCAGCAGGCCGAGATGGTAATGGGCCATGACGAAACCCCGGTCGAGATAGAGCGCCGCCCGGAAGGCCCGCTCGGCCTCGACGTCCCGACCGAGGGTGCGGGCGAGCAGCCCCTCGTAGAAGCGCAAAGACGGATCGGTCGGATCCCGTTCCAGAGCGCCGGGCAGCAGCCGCCAGGCGGTGCCGGTCTCGCCGGCATCGGCCAGGGCGCGGATCTGGGCGAGGTCGCCGGCCTGCACGGCGTCATCGCCACGATCGAGGCTCACGGCGATGGCGGGCAGGGGCGCGGGCGGAACGAGAATAGCGACGGCCGCTTCAGCGGGCTCGAGCGGCGGGTCCGCCGGCAGGGGTTGGGACGCCGGCCAGGGCGGTTCGACGGCGAGCGGCACCGGCCAGGGCACGGGCGGCGGGACGGCATCGGCGAGACGCCGGTAGGCGACGGTGCCGGGCAGGCTGACCGGATCGAGGAACCCCGAAAAGGTCGGGTTCGGCTCGGCATGGCCAAGGAGTATCCAGCCGTCCGGGCGAAGCCGGCGTCCGAGGCCGCGCACCACCGCGGCCACCGTCTCGGCCTCGAAATAGATCAGTACGTTGCGGCACAGGATCAGGTCGAACCCCTCGCCGGGCGGCCGCTTCGGCTCGATCAGGCTCAGGAGGTTGCCGCGCTCGAACCGCACCAGGGTGCGGAATTCCGGCCGCAGGGCGTAGCCGCCCTCCCGGCGGATCCCGGGCGCGGGAGGCAAGCGGGTGAAGTAGCGCAGCCGGTCCTCCGGCGGCATGGTGCGGAGCGCCCAGCGGCCGTACACGGCCGCCCGGGCGGTCGCCAGCGCCTCGACGCTAATATCGGTGCCGAGGATCGCGATCCGCCAGTCGGGCAGGGCATCGCCCAGGGCCTCGCGGACCAGGATCGCCAGGGAATAGGGCTCGGCCCCGGTGGAGCAACCGGCGCTCCAGATCCGCAGGGTGCGGTCGAGGCTGCGCGCCGCGATCAGCGCCGGCAGGATCGTCTGGCGCAGGGCCTGGAACTGCTCCGCGTACCGGAAGAAGAAGGTCTCGCCGACGGTGATCTCGGCCTCGAGCTGGGACCATTCCGCCTCGCCCTTGGACCGGTCGGCCAGGAGCGCGGTGTAGGCGGCGCAATCGGCGACCGCATTGGCCCGGAAGCGTCGGCGCAGGCGCTCGATCAGCAGCTCGTCCTTGTCGATGTAATAGTGGTGGCCGGTGCGCGCGATGATCCGCGCCTTGAGCGCGGCATAGGCCGGGTCGTCAGCCGCCTCGGGACGGAACGGAGCGGGGCGCGGCATCGCCGGATCACGCGGTTGCGGGCAGGGCGGCCAGGCGCTCGGCCGCGGCCTGGGTCAGCGCCGCGACCCGGGCCCGCTCCTGGGCGGTCAGGAGGCTCGCAGGAGCCAGGGCGTGCACGAGCCGGTCGCTGATCACCAGCTCGGCGGCGACGCAGCCGTTGAGCGTGCCGTCCTGCTCGGACGGCCGGATCGCGGAGTCGGGCACGATCACGAGATCGGCGGCGCGATCGACCAGGTAGGCGACGGAATCGTCCCGGGTGAGCACCAGATGCGCGTAGAGGCCCGGGGCGGTGGCGGCCGGGCGCAGGCCGAGCAAGGGCGCCAGATCGACCACCGGGATCGGCGCGCCGCCGAGATTGAGGAAGCCGGCGAGCCAGCCGCCGGTGGCCGGGGGCGTGTGCAGGTCCGGCAGGGGCAGGATCTCGGAGACGGAGGCGCGGGGCAGGGCGCACGGCGTGCCGGCCACATCGAGGAGCAGATAGGCCGAACCGCTGCTGGCCAAAGCCGCCCCTCCTGTAAGCCCCACGGTCACGGTCGCGCCGGGCCCGCTCGCGAGATAGGCCCACGGCCGGCGGCAGGCAATCGTCCACAATCGGATCGCGGAACCGGGGAACCATGTCTCCCCTCAGCCGCTTATTTTCCGACGCAGCGGCAAAGCCCTAGACGTTGGGCGACGCCTTGCCTGCGCCTGTCTTACGCCAGGGATCGATCATGAAGAAACTGCTGTTGGCTGCCGCGTCGCTGACGCTGCTCGCGGGCTCCGCTTACGCCCAGGGTAATGCGCCCTACAACAATTCCGGCGCCCAGGCTGGCGGCCCCCGCGGCGGCATGGAGCGGGCCGGCGAAGCCGCCGCCATGGAGCGGGGCGCAGTTGCGCCGACCGAGCGCCCGATGATGCGCAAGCGCATGAAGCACAAGCGCATGATGAAGCATCACCGCCGGATGCGTCACCACCAGATGTGATCAGGCCGGGATCGCCGCACGCGGCCTCTACCGGACGATCTGGCCTGTCGCGCTCGCGGCAGGCCTTTTTTGTGGGGTTTTTCCGGCGTGGTTCAGATGCTCCACTTCGAGGATGACACGCGCCCTCCCTCCGCCCTTTGCGGGGGAGGGAGGGCGCGTGTGTGACCAAGCAAACACCGCGTAGTCCAGTGAGGAAGTTGCCCGCGCCACGGTCTACCGGTGTTGAGAATCCTGTCCTCTACCCGAGCGATCCGGTTGCCCCACCGCCCCGGCAGGTCCACTCTCGTTACGAAAGCCGCCACACCCGCAGGATGTTCGAAAACGAACATCTGCACCTATAGGGCGGCCCGAGGAACACCAGGAGTCTCGATGTCACGCCTGCTCGACCGGAAATCCGAGGACAGGGTCGAGGCAACCGGGGTCGAGGGGCGGCGGTGCGCCATCGTGGCGGCGGTGCGCCAGCGGGGCTTCGTCACCATCGAAACCCTGGCCGCGCAATTCGGCGTCACCGTGCAGACGATCCGGCGGGATCTCAACGAACTGAGCGCGGAGGGGCGGCTGGAGCGCTACCGGGGCGGCGGCGGGCTGCCGTCGAGCGTCGAGAACATCGACTATGCCGATCGCCGGGTAACCCTGCTGCCGGAGAAGACCCGGATCGGCCGGCTGGCGGCCGCCCGGATCCCGTCGCACTGCTCGGTCTTCGTCAATATCGGCACGACCCCCGAGGCCGTGGCCCGCGAATTAACCCGGCACGACGACCTTAGCGTCATCACCAACAACCTCAACGTGGCTTTGTCACTGGCCGAGGCCACGGAATTCCACATCGTCGTGGCCGGCGGCACCGTGCGCAACCGCGACGGCGCGGTGCTGGGCCAGCTCACCTGTGACACGCTCAGCCAGTTCCGGGTGGACGTGGCGGTGATCGGCATCAGCGGCATCGATGCCGACGGCGCGCTGCTCGACTACGATTACGAGGAGGTGCGGGCGACGCAGACCATCCTGGCCCATGCCCGCAAGACCTTCCTGGTCGCCGACCACACCAAGTTCACCCGGCGACCGATGGTGCAGGTCGGGCGTCTGGATCAGGTCGACACATTCTTCACCGACCGGACGCCGCCGCCCGAGGTCGTCGCGATGATCGAGCGCCAGGGCGTCACCCTGGCGGTGGCCGACGACGAACCGTAACGAACATGTGCTTTTTCGCTTGCGAAAATCGGCAGGCGGCTCAATATGTCCTGAACCCGCCATCGAGGGCGGGAGAGGAGGAACAATGCCGGCTGCAACGCGCCAGCGCACGCCGTCCGACGCCTACGATCTTCTGGTCATCGGCGGCGGCATCAACGGCACCGGAATCGCGCGCGATGCGTCGGGCCGCGGCCTGTCGGTCCTGCTGGCCGAGCGCGGGGACCTGGCCGGCTTCACCTCCTCGTCCTCGACGAAGCTGATCCACGGCGGGCTGCGCTACCTCGAATATTACGAGTTCCGCCTGGTCCGCGAGGCCCTGGCCGAGCGCGAGCGGCTGCTGCGCCAGGCGCCCCACGTGATCTGGCCCCTGCGCTTCGTGCTGCCCCACGACGAGGGCCTGCGCCCGGCCTGGATGCTGCGGCTCGGCCTGTTCCTGTACGATCATCTCGCCCGGCTGCGGACCCTGCCGGGCTCGAAGTCCGTCGATCTGCGCAGCTCCCCCTACGGCGCGCCGCTGCAGAAGCGGCTGACCAAGGGCTTCGTCTATTCGGACTGCTGGGTCGAGGACAGCCGCCTGGTGGTGCTCAACGCCATGGATGCCCGAGAGCGCGGCGCCACGGTCCTGACCCGCACCGGCGTGGTCTCGGCGCGGCGCGAGGGCGACGGCTGGGTCGCGACCCTGCGCGACGAGCGCACCGGAACCGAGCGGATGGTCCGGGCCAAGGCCGTGGTCAACGCCGCCGGTCCCTGGGTGAGCGCGACGCTGGGCGGCACGCTCGGCATCAACAGCCGAGCCGCGGTGCGCCTGATCAAGGGCAGCCACATCGTGGTCAAGCGCCTGTTCCCGGGGGACCAGGCCTACATCCTGCAGCAGCCCGACAAGCGCATCATCTTCGCGATTCCCTACGAGCGCGACTTCACGCTGATCGGCACCACCGACGTGCCCTATGACGGCGAGCCCGGGCCGGTCTCGATCTCCCCCGAGGAGACCGACTACCTCTGCGGCTGCATCAACCGCTCCTTCGACACCCGCATCACCCCGGCCGACGTGGTCTGGAGCTATTCGGGCGTGCGCCCGCTCTATGACGACGCGGCCGAGAACGCCTCCGCGGTGACCCGCGACTACGTCCTCGACGTGGAGGACCAAGGCGGGAAGGCGGCAGTGCTGTCGGTGTTCGGCGGCAAGATCACCACCTACCGGCGGCTGGCCGAGCACGCGATCGAGAAGCTCAAGCCGTTCTTCCCGGGCCTCAAGCCGGCCTGGACCGGCGAGGCGGTGCTGCCCGGCGGCGCCATGCCGGACGCGGATTTCGACCGGTTCCTCGCCGAGCTTCAGGCGGAGAAGCCGTTCCTGCCCGCCGAGACCGCGCGGCGCCTCGCCCGGGCCTACGGCACCAAAGCGCGCGAGATCGTCGGGAGCGCGCAATCCATGGCCGATCTCGGCGCGGTGTTCGACGGCGGCCTCACGGCGGCCGAGGTCGATTACCTGCGTATCGCCGAATGGGCGGTCACCGCCGAGGACATCCTCTGGCGCCGCTCCAAGCTCGGGCTGCGCACCAGCCCCGAGAGCGCCGCGCGGCTTGCCGCCTACCTCGACCGCAAGGCCGAGGCCGCATGATCCAGTCGAACCCGAGCCGGCGCGAGACCGGTCGGGCCTAACCAAGGGAGGGAACGATGAGCCGTTACGTCGGGGCCATCGACCAGGGCACCACGAGCAGCCGCTTCATGGTGTTCGATCGCGCGGGCAGCGTCATCGCGCTGGCCCAGGCCGAGCACGCGCAGATCTATCCGGCCCCCGGCCATGTCGAGCACGACGCCGCCGAGATCTGGACCAAGACGCAGGGCGTGATGCGCGAGGCCCTGGACAAGGCCGGCCTCCAGCCCACCGACCTCGCGTCCATCGGCATCACCAACCAGCGCGAGACTACGCTGATCTGGGACCGCCGCACCGGCAAGCCGCTGCACAACGCCCTGGTCTGGCAGGATACCCGCAACGACCGGCTGGTCTCCGAGTTCGCCCGCGACGGCGGCCGCGACCGGTTCCGCGACCTCACTGGCCTGCCGCTGGCGAGCTACTTTTCCGGACTGAAGCTGCGTTGGCTGCTCGACCATGTCGAGGGCGCCCGGGAGCGGGCCGAAGCCGGCGACGTGCTGTTCGGCAACATCGACACCTGGCTGGTCTGGAACCTCACCGGCGGGACCGAGGGCGGGCTGCACGTTACCGACGTGACCAATGCCAGCCGCACGCAGCTGATGTCGCTGAAGTCCCTGGATTGGGACGACGGCATGCTGAAAACCTTCGGCATCCCGCGGGCGATGCTGCCCCGGATCGTCTCGTCGAGCGAGGTCTACGGCGAGACCAAGGCGCCGTTCGCCGGCGTGCCGATCGCCGGCATCCTGGGCGACCAGCAGGCGGCCCTGTTCGGCCAGACCTGCTTCGCGCCGGGCGAGGCCAAGAACACCTACGGCACCGGCTGCTTCGCGCTGATGAACACCGGCACCGAGCCGGTCCCGTCCAAGGCCGGCCTGGTCACGACCCTGGCCTACCGTCTCGACGGCCAGAAGCCCGCCTACGCCCTGGAGGGCTCCATCGCGATCACCGGCGCCCTGGTGCAGTGGCTGCGCGACAACCTGCACATGATCAAGGATTCGGCCGAGGTCGAGACGCTGGCCACGACCGTCGAGGACAATGGCGGCGTCTACTTCGTGCCGGCCTTCTCGGGCCTCTACGCGCCGCACTGGAACGAGGGTGCGCGCGGGCTGATCATCGGCCTGACCCGCTACGTCAACCGCGGCCACATCGCCCGCTCGGTGCTGGAGGCGACCGCCTTCCAGACCCACGAGGTGCTGGACGCGATGGCCAAGGATTCCGGCATCCCGGTCAAGGAGTTGCGTGCCGACGGCGGCATGGTCGCCAACACCACGCTGATGCAGTTCCAGGCGGACATGCTCGATGTGCCGGTGGTGCGCCCGAAGGTCTCCGAGACCACGGCGCTCGGCGCCGCCTACGCGGCCGGCCTCGCGGTCGGCTACTGGAAGGGCCTCGACGACCTCAAGCGCAACTGGGGCGTCGACAAGCGCTGGACGCCGAAGATGGATGCCGGCCAGCGCCAGAAGATCGCCGCCGCCTGGGGCCGGGCGGTGCAGCGCTCCTTCGACTGGAAGCTCGACGAGGATTGAGCGGCCAAGGCCCGGGATTCCAAAGGGCCTGCAGCCCCTTGGCAGGGATTCGGGGGCGGAGCACCCGGGGATCGCAGGGCTCTGCTCTGCACCCGCAAAAGGTCTCGGACCTTTTGAAACCAAGATGTTCCGGCCGAAGCCTGAGGGCGAGGACGGCAAAACCTCAAAAAAAGACTTTTTTAACAAGACGATATTTGGGGGAGACCAGACCATGACTTCGCCATTCCTGGGCGAGTTCCTGGGCACGATGACGCTGATCGTGCTGGGAGACGGCGTCGTCGCCGGCGCCCTGCTCAAGAAATCCAAGGGCGAGAATGCCGGCTGGATCGCGATCACAGCCGGCTGGGCCTTCGCGGTGCTGGCCGGGATCTTCGTCGCCACCGCCACCGGCAGCCCGGACGCGCATCTCAATCCCGCCGTGACCGTGGCGGGCGCGGTCAGCTCAGGGGATGTCTCGAAGCTCTGGGTCTACAGCCCGGCGCAGATGCTCGGCGCCTTCGCGGGCGCGGCCATCGTCTGGCTCCACTACCTGCCGCACTGGGCGGCGACCCCGGAGCAGGACCTGAAGCTCGCCTGCTTCTGCACCGGGCCCGCGATCCGGGACGCCAAGGCCAACTGGACCTCGGAGATCATCGCCACCTTCTTCCTCATCCTGACCATCTCGGCATTGGTGACCAACACGCTCGGCGCCTCGGGGGCGATCCCGCGCGGGGTCGCCCCCTACATGGTCGGCATGCTGGTCTGGGGCATCGGCCTCTCGCTCGGCGGCACCACCGGCTACGCCATCAACCCCGCCCGCGATCTTGGACCACGCATCGCGCACGCCGTCCTGCCGATCGCGGGGAAGGGCACCTCCGACTGGGGCTACGCGCTGATCCCGGTGGCCGGCCCCGTTGTCGGGGCGGTGCTGGCCGGGCTGCTGGTACGGGCGCTCGGGATCTGACGGAAACGCCGCATCCTCAACCGCCGCAGGGCGTCCCGGCGTCGCGGCGGTTTGCGGCGCGAGGCCGGGCGCCTTAAGTCAGTCCCACTGACCGACCGCGCCTCCGGGCGCCTCCCCCCGGTGTGGCAGCCCCCGACCCATGGCCGTCGTCCTCGACATCCTGAAGAACGATCCGCGCTCCGCGCGCCTGCGCCATCCCGAGAAGGCGCACCGGCCGGACCAGCCCGTTCAGGCCAAGAAACCGGATTGGATCCGGGTCAAGGCGCCGGGCTCCAAGGCCTGGACCGAGACCCAGAAGATCGTCCGCGAGCACGGCCTGGTTACCGTCTGCGAGGAGGCCGGCTGCCCCAATATCGGCGAGTGCTGGGAGAAGCGGCATGCCACCTTCATGATCATGGGTGACACCTGCACGCGGGCCTGCGCCTTCTGCAACGTCCGCACCGGCTTGCCCGACGCCCTCGACGCCCTGGAGCCGGAGAAAATCGGTGACTCGGTGGCCAAGCTCGGCCTGCACCACGTGGTGATCACCTCGGTGGACCGGGACGACCTGAAGGACGGCGGCGCCCAGCACTTCGCCCGGACCATCGCGGCGATCCGCCGGGCGAGCCCCGGCACCACGGTGGAAATCCTCACCCCCGACTTCCTGCGCAAGGACGGCGCCCTGGAGGTGGTGGTCGCGGCCAAGCCCGACGTGTTCAACCACAACCTGGAGACGGTGCCGGCCAAGTACCTGACGGTGCGGCCCGGCGCCCGCTACTTCCACTCGGTGCGCCTGCTGCAGCGGGTGAAGGAGCTCGACCCGACGATCTTCACCAAGTCCGGCATCATGGTCGGGCTCGGCGAGGAGCGCAACGAAGTGCTCCAGCTCATGGACGACCTGCGCTCGGCCGATGTCGACTTCCTGACCATCGGCCAGTATCTGCAGCCGTCGAAGAAGCATCACGAGGTGGTTCGCTTCATTCCGCCCGACGAATTCAAGACCTACGAGACCACCGCCTACGCCAAGGGCTTCCTGCTGGTCTCGGCCACGCCGCTCACCCGCTCGTCGCACCATGCCGGCGAGGATTTTGCCAAGCTTCAGGCGGCCCGGCTCGCCAAGCACGCTGTCTCGCACGCCCCCGCCCTCTCGGCCTGAGCACGTCGGAAAAGAAATGCCGTCCTTCCGGGTTACCCGCACGGTGCGGCATTCGCCGCAGCAGATGTACGATCTCGTGGCCGACGTGGAGCGCTACCCGGAATTCCTGCCGCTCTGCGAATCCCTGCGGGTGATCCGCCGGCAGGCGATGCCGGAGGGCGGGCAGGTTTTGGTCGCCGAGATGGGCGTGGGCTACAAGGCCATCCGCGAGCGCTTCACCACCCGGGTCAGCCTCGATCCGGCCAACCACAAGATCGTGGCCGAGTATATCGACGGTCCGTTCCGCCACCTGGAGAACCGCTGGTCGTTCAAGGAGGCGCCGAACGGCGGCTGCAGCGTGGATTTCTTCATCACCTACGAGTTCAAGAGCCGGACGCTGGGCCTCCTGATGGGCACGATGTTCGACCGCGCCTTCCGCAAGTTCACCGACGCCTTCGAGGGACGGGCGGACCGGATGTACGGTACCGCCTGAAGGGATCAGGCCCGGGCCGGCATGGACACGTGCTCCGGCCGCACGCCCATCCCGATCATCCGGGCGGGCAGGACCTGGAGCATCGGCAGCCTGTCGAGGATCCGCAGGGCCAGCGGCGCCCGGAACGGCGCATCGGCCTTGAGCGTGCTGGCGATCACCCGGGCCTGGATGAACCGCTGCAGCGCCTGCGTCGCCCGGACCGGGAACATCCGCCGGGCCTGGACCCGGGCGAGGTCGGCCTCGGCGACCGGCCCCGCCCGCAGGGGCCCGGCCAGGATGTTGGCGGCCGCCACCGCGTCCTGGATCGCCAAATTGATGCCGACCCCGCCGACCGGCGACATCGCGTGGGCGGCGTCGCCGATGCAGAGCAGACCGGGACGGTGCCAGCGCGCCAGCCGGTCGACGGTCACGGTCAGGAGCTTGACCGAATCCCAGTCGGCGATGGCGTCGGTGCGGTCGGCCAGGAACGGCGCGATCTCGCCGACCGCCGCCCGAAAGGCCGGCAGCCCCCTGGCGCGGAGCGCCGCGTCACCGTCCTTCGGAACCACATAGGCGCATTGCCAGGTATCGCCCCGGTCGAGGGTAATCAGGATGCGGCCCGGGCCGAATCGCCCGGCTGCCGCCTCCGGATCGCCGTCCTGGCGCGGCAGGCGGAACCACAGCACGTCGATCGGCGCCCCGAAGGCCCGGGGGACAAACCCGGCGCGTTCGCGCATCGCCGAGTGGCGCCCATCCGCGCAGAGCACGAGGTCGGACCGGACCTCCACCGGCCCGTCCGGCCCCTTGGCCCGCACGCCCGCGACCCGGCCCTTTGCCTCGATGAGGTCGCGGGCCTCGGTCCTGCGGATCAGCCGGAAGCCCGGATAGCGCCCGGCCTCACCGGCCAAAAAGTCCAAAAAATCCCATTGCGGCATGAAGGACAGGAAGCGGTTGCGGGTCGGCAGCCGGCTGAAATCGGCGACCCGGTAGCTCCGGCCGTTCACGACGCCCGAGAAGGTCTCGACCCGCCGCTGGGGCAAGGCGCGAAAGCGCTCAGCCAAGCCCAGCTCGTCGATGAGATCGAGGGTGGAGGGGTGGATCGTGTCGCCGCGGAAGTCGCGCAGGAAATCTGCGTGCTTCTCCAGCACCGTGACGGCGATTCCGGCCCGGGCGAAGAGCAGGCCGGCCATCATCCCGGCCGGGCCGCCGCCGACAATGCAGAGCTGGGTCCTCAGGCTGTCCATCGAGCCCTCCCTGCCGTTGGATCAGTCCGCTAGCGCCCCTTCGAGCAGGCCAAGCGCGTCCGCGACCGCCGCCCGGCGAATTTCTCCGCGGCTACGGTCGCCGTAGCGTCGCTCCAGGTGACGCCGTCCGCCCTCCCGCAGCGCCAGCCCGAAATGCACCAGCCCGACCGGCTTCTCGGCGCTGCCGCCGCCGGGGCCGGCGATGCCGGTGATCGCCACGGCCACCGCGGCGTGCGAGGCGGACAACGCCCCGCAGGCCATCGCCCGGGCTACGTCCTCGCTGACGGCGCCGTAACGGCGGATCAGATCCATCGGTACCCCGATCGCCTCCGCCTTGGCTTCGTTCGAGTAGGTGACGTAGCCGCGCTCGAGCACGGCCGAGGAGCCGGGCACCGCGGTGAGCAGCCCCGCCACCAGCCCGCCGGTGCAGGATTCGGCCGTGACGATCGTGCGGCCGGCCTTGGCATAGGCCGCGACCAGCGCCTCGGCGCGTTCGAGAAGCTCCGTGTCGTCGATCATCGCGAGGCTCGCCCTGGGCCGGAGCGCCCTATCTGGTGTTGTGACGCAAGGCCGGTTCCGGCTCAAGGACCGGCCGCCCCCAACAGGAGACCCTATTCAGATGATCTTCCCCGCGACCACGGCCTTCTACGCCGCGCTGCTCGCCCTCGTATATCTCGGCCTGTCCGGCTGGGTGATGGGATCCCGCGTCTCCAGCAACGTCCTGTTCGGCGACGGCGGCGACGAATCCATGCTCAAGCGGGTCCGTTCGCACGCCAATTTCTCGGAGTACGTGCCGCTGGCGCTGATCTTGGTCGGCCTGCTGGAAGCCGGCGGCGGCAGTCATGGGCTGGTCCAGGGCCTGCTGATTGCCCTGCTGGTCGGCCGCATTCTCCATCCGATCGGCATGTTCGCTGCACCCAACTCCGCCCGCCAGTTCGCCTGCCGGGGCGGTGGCATCCTGCTGACGATGGCGACCTTGGCCATCGCGGCGATCGCGCTGCTGCTGCGGACGGCGTGATTTTTCTTTTTGGGGGAAAGGCCTTCGGGCCTCGTCACGGATGAGGGGCCGTACTCGGCCAGAAGCGCTTCGTCCTCTTGCTTTTGAAGAGATAGCAGCTTCGCACGGCGGAGCGAGAGAATCCCCTCGCCCCGCTTGCGGGGAGAGGGCTTCGGCGACCTTGTCGTCGCCGAAGCGAGGCGGCAGCCGAGGGTGAGGGGGCGGTTCAGGACGCGCGCCTCGTTCTGAGACACCCCCCTCACCACCGCTTCGGCTTCGCCTGCGCTTCCCGCACGGACGACGAGGTCCGTGCGGGCCTCTCCCCGCGCGCGGGGAGAGGGGAACCCGCGCCTTATTCAAAGAGGGGTGAAGATCGCAGCCGGTCGAAGTGAGCGGTAGAACGCGGCGGCTGAAATAGGCCTTGGTCTGCCAAAGCGAGCCGGCCGCCTCACCCCTGCCGCATCGCGGTCTCGGCCTCGGCGTCGAGAGCGGGGCCGTCCTCCTCGGGCAGGCGGATCGTGGCGGCGGCCTGGGCGGCGAGGCCCTCGGCGCGGCCGACGAAGCCGAGCTTCTCCGTGGTGGTCGCCTTGATCGACACGGCGGTGAGCGGCACGCCGGCGATCTCGGCGATGCGCGCGCGGATCGCCTCCCGGTGCTGGCCGATCCGCGGCGCCTCGGCGAGCACGGTGATGTCGAGATGATCGATCCGGCCGCCGCGCGCCCGGACCAGCTCGCAGGCATGGGCCAGGAACTGGTCCGACGAAGCACCCCGCCAGCGCTCGTCCGAGGGCGGAAAGTGGGTGCCGATATCGCCGTCCGCGATGGCGCCGAGCAGCGCGTCGGTGAGTGCGTGCAGCGCCACGTCGCCGTCGGAATGGGCCAGCACCCCGCGATCGGCGGGAATCTTGATGCCGCCGAGCCAGACATGGTCGCCGGTCGTGAAGGCGTGAACGTCGAAGCCGGTGCCGAGGCGGGTGACGTAGGTGGTCATGGCGCGGGCTCCGGGCGCAGGTAATTCGGAAGGGTCGGAGGCGAAGGCCCGGTCCGCCTCGATCAGGTCGGCGGGCTGGGTGATCTTGCGGTTGGCGATGTCGCCGACGAACACCACCACGGGCAAGCCCGCCCATTCGGCGAGCGCCCCGTCGTCGGTGAAGCCGTCGAGGCCTTGCGCGGCCGCATCGCGATGGGCACCGAGCAGCGGCGCGAAGGTGAAGGCCTGGGGGGTCTGGACCGCGCGGAGATGCTCCCGGGGCGGGGTCTCGTGCACGCGACCGATGCCGGGGGCGATCTCGGCGACGCGCTTGACCGTGTCGGTCACCGGCACGCCCGGCACCGCGGCGCCGTGGTCGCGGCCGGCCGCGATCGCCCGGGCGATCAGGGCGGCGTCGACATAGGGGCGGGCGGCATCGTGCACCAGCACGATCTCCGGCGCCGCGCCGGCCGCCAGGGCCTCGAGCCCGGCGCGCACCGAGAGCTGCCGGGTGGCGCCGCCCTCAACGGGGGCGCCGATCTTGTCCCGCATCGCGGGGGTGAGCTCTTCGAGGCAGCTTTGAAAGAATTCGGCCGCGTCGGCGGCGATCACCGGCTGGATCCGGGCGATGGTGTCCTGGGCGGCGAGGGCGGCCAGCGTCCGGGTCAGGACCGCCTGGCCGCCGACCCGGCGATACTGCTTGGGCGTGCCGCCGCCGATGCGGATGCCGCGGCCGGCGGCAACCACCACCGCGGCGACGCCGGACCCCGTATCCACGGGTCCGGTGGCAGGCGTGCCGGTGGCGGGCATGGGCAGCGAACTCGTGGAATCCAGGGCATGGCGGCAGCGGGCGCGCGGGCCAGCCGTGCTGCCGAGCCTCTGCCGGTGAGGATGCCCGTCGTTTAAGCGGGGGAGGGCGCGAAATCAACGCGCGGCACCCGCTTGCCAGCGGACCGCATTTGCCTCATTGTTGTGCAGAATGGCGACTGATCATTATTTAAGCGCGCTGCGCGACGGACGACCGGCCGGCGGGGGCGAAACTCCCGCCCCGTTGTGCCTGCTCGCGCCCCTGTCGGGGGTCACCGACCTGCATATGCGCCGGATCGCCCGGCGCTGCGGCGCCGACGCGGTGGTGTCCGAGATGGTGGCCGCGCGCGAATTCACCCGCGGCGCCGGCGAGGCGACCCTGCGGGCGGACGGCTCGGGCGTCGACCTGCACGTGGTCCAGCTCGCCGGCTGCGAGGCAGAACCCATGGCTGAGGCCGCCCGGCTGGCCGAGGCGGGCGGGGCCGACGTGATCGACGTTAACATGGGCTGCCCGGCCAAGATCGTGACCGGAATCGCCTCCGGCTCGGCCCTGATGCGCGACCTCGACCATGCCGAGCGGCTGCTCGCCGCCGTGCGCGGGGCGGTGTCGGTGCCGGTCACCGTCAAGATGCGGCTCGGCTGGGACGACGCCACGCGCAACGCCGTCGATCTGGCCACCCGGGCCGAGCGGCTTGGGCTGAACGCCGTGACCGTCCACGGGCGGACCCGGCAGCAATTCTACAAGGGCACGGCCGACTGGGACGCGATCCGGCCTGTGGTCGAGGCGGTGTCGATCCCGGTGATCGCCAACGGCGACGTCGTTGACCTCGCCAGCGCCCGAGCGTGCCTGGCGGCCTCCGGCGCGGCCGGGGTGATGATCGGGCGCGCCGCCACCGGGCGGCCCTGGCTGGTCGGGCAGGTGGCGGCGGCTCTCGCTGGACGCCCGGCGGAGGCGCCCGCGCGGGCCGAGCAGGCCGACATGGCGGCCGCGCATTACGCCGGCCTGCTGTCGCTCTACGGCCGTCACATGGGCGTGCGCCACGCCCGCAAGCACCTGGCCGCCTACGCCGAGACCGGCGGCGCGCTCGAGCCGGCCGAGCGCGCCGCGCTCCTCACCACCACCGATCCCGATGTGGCGCTGGCCCTCCTGGCCCGGGCCTTCGGGGCGGCCGACATGGTCCGGGAGGCCGCGTGAGCGACGACGCCGTCTCGAATTCGGGCAGCCCGGAAAGCCCTGCCGGCCAGCGCCCCCCCGCCGGGGAGGCCGTGCTCAACGCCCTGCCGTTGCCGGTCCTGACCATCGGCGGCGACGAGCGGATCCTGCACTGCAATCACGCCGCGGAGGCGTTCTTCGACTATTCCGCGCGCCTGATGCAGCGCCGCCGCCTGCGCGACATCATCCCGTTCGCCTCGCCGATCATCGCGCTGGTGGCCGAGGTCCGGCGCCGTCGGGCCAGCGTCAGCGAATATCGGGTCGAGCTCACCCAGCCCCGCCTCGGGCTGGAGCGCAGCGTCGACGTCTTCGCGACGCCGCTCTGCGACGACGACGACGCCGTGGTGATGATGCTCCAGGAGCGCACCATCGCGGACAAGATGAACCGCCAGCTCACCCATCGCGGCGCCGCCCGCTCGATGGTGGCGCTCGGCGCGATGCTGGCGCACGAGATCAAGAACCCGCTGGCCGGCATCCGCGGCGCCGCACAGCTCCTGGAGAGCACCGGCGCCGAAGAGGACCGGATGCTGACCCGGCTGATCTGCGACGAGTCGGACCGGATCGTGCGCATCGTCGAGCGGATGGAGCTGTTCGGAGACGAGCGCCCGGCCGATCGCGGCGCCGTCAACGTCCACGGGGTGCTCGATCAGGTGAAGCGTTCGGCGCAGTCGGGGTTCGCACGCCATATCCGGTTCATCGAGACCTATGACCCGTCGCTGCCGCCGGTGCTCGGCAGCCGCGACCAGTTGATCCAGGTGATCCTGAATCTCGTGAAGAACGCCGCCGAGGCGATCGGCCCGGACGCGGTCGAGGGCGAGATCACCCTGTCCACCGCGTTCCGCACCGGCTTGCGCCTGCAGGTGCCGGGGTCGCGCGAGCGGGTCAGCCTGCCGATCGAGGTGGCGATCCGCGACAACGGGCCAGGCATCTCGGCCGACCTGCTGCCCGACCTGTTCGATCCGTTCGTGACCACCAAGGCGCAGGGGTCCGGCCTCGGACTTGCATTGGTCGCTAAGATCGTCGGCGACCACGGAGGCATCGTCGAGTGCGATCCCGCCCCCCGCCGCACGACGTTCCGCATCCTCCTGCCGATGTCGAGTGCCCGCGACGGGCGCGAATCGGCGGTCGAGCCGTAATGTCGCCTTGTGTTTCGGCCGCCCGGCCGGAGGTCTGAGTAGAGAGTCATGCCGAACGGCCACATCATCGTCGCCGACGACGACGCCGCGATCCGCACGGTGCTGAACCAGGCACTGTCCCGGGCGGGCTACGAAGTCCGCTCGACGGGCAATTGCGCCACGCTCTGGCGCTGGGTCGCGCAAGGGGAGGGCGACCTCGTCATCACCGACGTGGTGATGCCCGACGAGAACGTGTTCGACCTGCTGCCGCGCATCAAGCGCGTGCGACCGGAGCTGCCGATCATCGTCATGAGCGCGCAGAACACCTTCATGACGGCGATCCGCGCCTCGGAGCGGGGCGCCTACGAGTACCTGCCCAAGCCCTTCGACCTGAAGGAGCTGATCGCCATCGTGGGCCGGGCTTTGTCGCGTCCCCGCGGGGCGCCCGCGGCCGGCGCGCCCCCCGACAACGAGGACATTCCGCTGGTCGGGCGCTCGCCCGCCATGCAGGAGATCTACCGGGCGCTCGCCCGGCTGATGCCCACCGACCTCACGGTGATGATCACCGGTGAATCCGGTACCGGCAAGGAGCTGGTCGCCCGGGCGCTGCACGATTACGGCCGCCGCCGCACCGGCCCGTTCGTGCCGGTCAACATGGCCGCGATCCCGCGCGACCTGATTGAGTCCGAGCTGTTCGGCCACGAGAAGGGCGCGTTCACCGGCGCGCTCCAGCGCTCGGCCGGCCGGTTCGAGCAGGCCGAGGGCGGCACCCTGTTCCTCGACGAAATCGGCGACATGCCGATGGAGGCCCAGACCCGGCTGCTGCGCGTGCTCCAGCAGGGCGAGTACACCACGGTCGGCGGGCGGGTCCCGATCAAGACCAACGTCCGGATCATCGCGGCGACCAACAAGGACCTGCGGATCTCGATCCAGCAGGGCATCTTCCGCGAGGATCTGTTCTTCCGGCTGAACGTCGTGCCGCTGCGGCTGCCGGCCCTGCGCGAGCGCTCGGAGGATGTGCCGGATCTGATCCGCCACTTCTTCGTGCTGGTCGAGCGCGAGGGCCTGACCCGCAAGTCGCTCGACGGCGACGCGATGGAGCGGCTCAAGCGCTACCGCTGGCCCGGCAACGTCCGCGAGTTGGAGAACCTGGTCCGGCGGTTGGCCGCGCTCTATCCGCAGGAGACGATCACCGGCCCGGTGATCGAGGCCGAACTCGATACCCTGCCGCTTGCCCCCCCGGCCTCGACCAATGGCAGCGGCGGAACCCGTAAGGCCGGCTCCGAGTCGGAGAGCCTGTCCAGCGCGGTGGAGCGCCACCTGTCGGACTACTTTTCGGGCTACCGGGACACGCTGCCCCCGCCCGGGCTCTATCACCGGATCCTGCGGGAGATCGAAGGTCCGCTGATCGGAGCGGCACTCGCTGCCACCCGGGGCAATCAGATCCGCGCGGCGGAACTGCTCGGCGTCAACCGCAACACCCTACGCAAGAAGGTCCGCGATCTCGATCTGCAGGTGTTCCGCACGGCCCGATAGGGGGCTTTCGAAGGGCTTCCAAGCTCCTTCGGGGGGTCGGGGCGCGTCGCGTCCCGGGCCCTTTCAGCGCCGCGGCAGGATCGGGTCGCCGCGCATCAGGGCGTTGAGGCGCTCGGTATCGAAGCCGTTCGGGATGCTCGGCACCACAGGCTTCGGCGCGGGCGCAGCCTTCACGGGGGCCGGAAGCGACCCGGTGGCGGAGGGCTCGGCCTGGGCGGCGCGCACCACGGCCGACGGCGCCAGATGGGCGAGCCGGTCGGCGCTGACGAGGGCGACGATCGCCGTCGAGACCAGCACGAGGACGCCGCCGAAGAGAGAACGCAGGATACGCACGCAGACGACCCGGAACGCGACTTGAGACGGCAACAGATTACCCGCCGGCCCGTTAACGAAGCCCACCCCAAATGTCCGGGATGGGAGCCAATGTTCGGGAGGCGATATTGACGAACGTCCAGGCCACCGCGAGCGACAGCCCGTTCATTCAGGGCCGCAACGCCCGCCTTTACGGCAAGCCCGCGAGCGAATGTCCCTATCCGGAAGGCTCCGAAGAGCATGCCGGCTGGATGCAAGCTTACGAGGAGGCTGCGGTCTCCGATCCGGCGGAGAAGCCCTGAGCGGTGGGGGCAGAACGGCGGAGGCCGGTCATGCCTCCTCAGTAACGGCCACCATGCGTTCCGAGCCCGCGCGACGCAGGACATCCTCGGCCCATTGGTTGAGGCTCGTCCCGGCGAGTTCCGCCGCGAGAGCAGCCTGCGCATGGATATCGGGGTTGATCCTGAGCATGAGCTTGCCGGAATAGGCTTTCTCCGGCTCCTTTCCGATCGCTCGACAAGTCGCGATATAATCGTCCACGGCCTCATGAAACGCAGCCTTCAGTTCGGCTACAGTTCCCCCGTGAAAGCTGACCACGTCGTTGATGCCAGCTATTTGACCGACAAATAGCTCATCCTCCTCGTCAAATGCGACGCGGGCACGGAAGCCCTGATAGGTCATCGTGTTCACGCTGACTCTCCCGGTCTGACCCCGATTTTGATGAGAAACTCACGCGCGGCGCGCACCTGATAGCGCGCAGCCTCCTTGGCCGGATGCGGCCGATGGAAAGCGGCCACGACGCCTCTGTACTCGAAACGCACCCGTGACCCGGTCCCTTCGATAAGCCGGCATCCGACTGCGAGCAGCAAGCTTTCAATAGCCTGCCACTCTATCGAGGCCAGCACGGGATCCTTGTAGATCGCACGCAAAGTTCGCGAATGCCGGCTGTTCACGCTTCGCTCGGTATCGCCAGTTTAGATATCAAAATCTGATATCAACTTTCCCCCTCATGGTCAATCCGAAGGCCGTGTGATCGTTTCACCCTTTGGCCCAGGCTTGACCTCGCCCAAACCCGCGGGCTTCGTGTTTTGCAGCGCAACGCGATCGTCGAGCCACAATGTCCCTGACGCCCAAGCCCGAATCGAAGCAGACATTCGGGGCGGCGACGCGCCTCGTCCATGCCGGCCGGGATCCGGGCGCGCAGCACGGCTTCGTCAACACGCCGATCTATCGCGGCTCGACCGTGCTCTACCCGACCTACGACGCGATCAAGCATCGGCGCGGGCGCTACAATTACGGCACCTCGGCGACGCCCACGATGGATTCGCTCACCGAGGCCTGGACGGAGCTCGCCGGGGCCGCCGGCACGGTGGTGACGCCCTCGGGGCTCTCGGCCCTGACCATCGCGCTGATGGCCGCGGTCTCGGCCGGCGACCATCTGCTGGTGACGGATTCGGCCTATCGCCCGACCCGGCAGTTCTGCGACGGCGTCCTGGCCCGGTTCGGGGTCGCGGTCACCTATTACGACCCGACCGTGGGGGCCGGGATCGCGGAGCTGATGCGCCCGAACACCAAGGCGGTGCTGGTCGAGGCGCCGGGATCGCAGAGCTTCGAGATGCAGGACATCCCGGCGATCGCCGAGGTCGCTCATGCAAGGGGCGCCTGCGTGATCATGGATAACACCTGGGCGACGCCCCTGCTGTTCCCACCCCACGAACGCGGAGTCGATATCGCGGTCGAGGCCGGGACCAAGTACCTGAGCGGCGGCTCGGACCTGCTGATCGGCCTCACCTCCGCCAACGCGGCCTATTTCCCGGCGGTGCGGCGCACCTTCGACCATCTCGCCCCCTGCGCCGGGGCCGAGGACATCTTCCTGGCGCTGCGGGGCATGCGCACCATGGCGTTGCGCCTGCGCGAGCACGGCCGCGCCGGGCTGGAGATGGCCCGGTGGTTCCAGGCCCGGCCGGAGGTGCTGCGGGTGCTGCATCCCGGGCTGCCGGAGGATCCCGGCCACGCGATCTGGAAGCGCGATTTTTCCGGCGCCTCCGGGCTGTTCGGGGTGATCCTCAAGCCGGTGCCCGAGGCCGCGGTCGCCGCCATGCTGGACGGACTCGAGCTGTTTGGGATGGGCTTCTCCTGGGGCGGCTTCGAGAGTCTGGTGATCCCGTTCGACTGCGCCGGCTACCGGACCGCGACCCAATGGGCCCCGGGCGGCCCGGCCCTGCGCTTCCATATCGGGCTGGAGGATGTCGCCGACCTCCAGGCCGATCTCGATGCCGGCTTCGCGCGCCTGCGGGCGGCGTCCTGAAATGGTCCGCCCCGTCATCGCGCGCGCGATGACGCATCGATGACGGCGCATTTGACCTTCCCGTCCGATCCTGATTGACCGGCCGGGCATGACCACGAGCCTTTCCGCCGACGGCGTCCCGCGCCTCGCTTCTGTCGACCGGATCGGCCGCGGGCTCGACGCGCTGAGCCTCACCCAGACCCGCGCCATCCTGGCCCTGCTGGCGCTCTGCCTGCTGCTATTCCTGCCCGGCCAGATCTCTTTGCAGCCGATGGACCGGGACGAGCCACGCTTCGCCCAGGCCTCCAAGCAGATGCTGGAGAGCGGCGACCTCGTCGATATCCGCTTCCAGGGGGAGGCCCGGCACAAGAAGCCGGTGGGGATCTACTGGGCACAGGCCGCCGCGGTGGCAGCAGGCGAAGCGCTGGGCGTCCCCGACGCGCGCCGGCAGATCGCCCTCTACCGCATCCCGTCGCTGATCGGCGCCACCGCCTCGGTGCTGCTCGCCTACTGGGCCGCGCTCGCCTTCCTGCCCCGCCGGCTCGCCCTGCTCGCGGCCGCCCTGTACGGCGCCGGGCTGATGCTCTCGGCCGAGGCGCATCTCGCCAAGACCGACGCCCTGCTCGCCGCCTGCGCCACCGCCAGCCTCGGGGCGCTCGCCCGGGTGTGGCTCGCGTCCCGTGCGGGCGGAGTCGCGAGCCGCGCCGTCTTCCCGGCCTTCTGGCTCGGGATGGCACTCGGCATCCTGGTCAAGGGACCGATGGTCCCGCTCTTCGTCGTGCTGCCGGCGCTGATCCTGTCGGTGGTCGCGCGCTCGGGCCGCTGGCTGCTCGCCCTGAGACCCTGGGCTGGCCTGGCACTCACGCTCCTGCTGGTTGCGCCGTGGTTCGCGGCGATCGCCTGGAAGAGCGGCAGCGCGTTCTACGCGGAGGCGGTGGGTCACGACATGCTCGGCAAGGTCGGCGGCGCGGCCGAGCGGCACTGGGCTCCCCCCGGGGCCTACACGCTCGCGTTCTTCGCGACTTTCTGGCCCGGCGCGGCCTTCGCGGCGATGAGCCTGCCGCTCGCCTGGCGCGCACGGCGCGAGCCCGCCTTCGCGTTCCTGATCGCGACCGTTCTGCCGGCCTGGCTGATCTTCGAGGCGGTGCCGACCAAGCTGCCCCATTACGTCCTGCCGCTGATGCCATGGCTGGCGATCCTCACGGCTCTGGCCCTGTCGCGTGGCGCGCTCGACCCGCGGCTGCGGGGGGCGCGGGCGACGGCCCTGCTGGTTCCGGCGATCCCTATCGGGCTCACGCTCGGCCTGTGCCTCGCGGGCTGGCGCCTCGACGACCACACGCTGCCCTGGGCCGCGCTGCCGCTGCTGGCCGCCGCCTGCGCGGTTGCCGCGCTGGCCTGGACGGCCTTTGCGAGCGGCAAGCCTGAGCGGGCCCTCGTACTCGGCATTTTCGCCTCCTGCCTGCTCGGTCCGGCGGTGCTGGGCGTGGCGCAGCGTGCGCTGCCGGCGCTCAAGGTCTCCCCCCGGCTGGCCGCCCTGCGTGACCGGATGCGCTGCCCGAATCCGCAGGTCGCGAGCCTCGGCTACCGGGAGCCGAGCCTGGTCTTCCTGGTCGGAACCGACCTCGCCCTGCCGCCGGACGGCACCGCTGCCAAGCAGTTCCTGGAGGCAGGCGGCTGCCGGCTGCTGTTCGTGGAGGCTCGTGATCGGGACGACTTCAACGCCGCCTGGCCGGTGGGGCGGGGCGCGCCCGCGCCGCTCGCCGAAGTCGAGGGCTTCAACCTCAATACCGGCCGGCGGGTCTTCGTGAACGCTTACGCGGTGACCCCATGACCGGCGCCCCCCATCTCAGCGTCGTCGTGCCGGTGAAGAACGAGGCGGGCAACATCGCCCCCCTGGTGGCCGAGATCGAGTCCGCCTGCGCGCCGATCGGGTTCGAGCTGATCTACGTCGACGACGGCTCCACGGACGGCACGCCGGGCGCCCTGGCGGCGGCCCGCACCGGCCGCCCATGGATGCGGGTGATGCGGCACACGCGCAGCGGCGGCCAGTCGGCGGCGGTGCGCAGCGGTGTCCTGGCGGCGCGGGCGCCGGTCGTCGCGACCCTGGACGGCGACGGCCAGAACGATCCGGCCTTCATTCCCGCCCTGCTCGCCGCCCTCGAGGCAGGGGGCGCGCAAGTCGGCCTCGCCCAGGGGCAGCGGCGCGGGCGCAAGGACGGACGTTTCAAGATGCTGCAATCGCGCATTGCCAACGGCGTGCGCGGGCGCATCCTGAACGATGCGACCCGCGACACCGGCTGCGGCCTGAAGGTGTTCCGCCGCGCCGTATATCTCCGGCTGCCCTATTTCGATGCCCTGCACCGGTTCATGCCGGCCCTGGTGGTGCGCGAAGGATTTGCGGTGGTCCACCACGACGTGATCGACCGGCCCCGGCTCACTGGAATCTCGAATTACGGCTTGTTCGACCGTCTCTGGGTCGGCCTCCTCGACCTCGCCGGGGTCTGGTGGCTGATCCGGCGCAAGCGGGCCGATCCGCAGCCGCGGGAACTGCCCGCCCCGGACGCCGCGCCCGCAGACCAGGATGTCGGATGCTGATCCAGCTCGCCCGCGATCTGCCGGACTATTTCTATGATGTGTTCGTCACCCGGCTCGATTTCTGGGTGGTGTTCGGCATCGTCGCCCAGATGGTGTTCGGCTCGCGCTTCATCCTGCAATGGATCGCCAGCGAGCGGGCCGGCCGAAGCGTGATGCCGCTCTCGTTCTGGTTCCTGTCGATCCTGGGCGGGCTGATGACCCTGGTCTACGGGTTCGTCCGCCGGGAGCCGGTGATCATCATCGGCCAGGGCCTGTCCACCGGCATCTACCTGCGCAACCTCGCGCTGATCTTCCGCGAGCGGCAGCGGCGGCGGAGCGGCACCCCATGACGCGCGCGCCTTTGCCAGCCTTCTACGACGACCTCGACGCCACCTTTGCCGAGCTTTGGCGCCTCCTGGCGGAGGGCGCCGCGCAGGGCCGGAGCGGGTTCCACCTGCCGGTGCTGGCGACCCTCGGCGCTGAGGGTCCACGGCTGCGCACGGTGGTGCTCCGCGCCGCGGATGCCGAATCCGGCACCCTGCGCTTCCACTGCGACCGCCGCTCCGACAAGGCCGCCGAGATCCGGGTGAACCCGGCCTGCGCGCTCGCCGCCTACGACGCCGAGTCCAAGATCCAGATCCGGATCGAGGGCCGGGCGACGCTCCATGTGGACGATGCCGTCGCGGACGCCGCCTGGGCCGGCTCCCGGGCGATGAGCCGGGTCTGCTACGGCGCCGACCCCGCCCCGGGGACGATCCTACCCACGGGCGGCGCCTATACGCTGCCCGACGAGGCGACGGCGGCTACCCTCGGCCGCCCGCATTTCGCGGCCGTATCGGTGCGGGCCGCGCACCTCGACTTCCTCTACCTCGACCGCCGCGGCCATCGCCGGGCGGCCTGGACACGGGGCTCTGGCGACTGGGCCGGCGGCTGGATCGCACCCTGATCGGATTCGACGCACGAGATCGACCAGTAACAGATCTCACAAACATCATTAAGATATTTTTATTTCTTTATTTTTGAGACTTAACATCAGATCTGGTACAATAACTCAAATATTCGCCGCAAGATAAAGAAAAAACCGACCATTCTTCGGTTCGAATGCTCCGTCGATCCCACAGAAATCGCTCTTGTCGCCAGGACGATAAAAAAAGATACGTCTCGCCAGCTCGATCGGGATCGCGCCAAGTGGGGCCGCCATGGAACTGATAGCGAAGATCAACATTCCCACAAAGCTGTTCGCAGTCATTGCTATGATGAGCGCAATGTTTTTCGGCTGCGCCTGGTACACGTCGCAGAATATCGCCGGAATCGACGCGGCCTACACAACGCTGCTCGATAAGGAATCGAAGGCGGTCGTGAAGATGGCGCGCCTGAACCGCGTCGTCGCGCAGCTGAGTTACGGCGCCTTCCGCACCGCGGCCGAAGCCGGCACGCCGGAAGGGAGCCGCATCGGCAGCACCCTCGACGCATTGGTGGACGAGGCCGCGAAGCTCGCCGACGGCGCCCGTCGGGAAGCCCCCAACTTCCGGGATCGCATCGACCAGATCGGCCCCCAATTCGACGCCTATGCCCGGGCCGTCCGCGACATCCGCGCCCTCGCCGAAACAGGTAAAGGTGACGAGGCCCTGACGCTCGCACGCCGGATCGCGGGCGGCGTTCAGAAGGAGGTGAGTGATGCCGTCCGGACGCTGGTGGCGGACATCGACGCCTCGGTCCAGACCCATTCCGACGCACTGACCGCGGAGACCAACGCGACGCGCACCCTACTGCTGACCGTGTCGATCCTCGGCATCGCCGCCGGCATGATCGGCGGTGTCCTCGTCGTCATCTTCGGCGTGACACGCCCGATCCGCCGGCTTGCGGGCACGCTGCAGCGCATGGCGGACGGGGAGATCGACGCCGAGATCCCCGAGGCGCGGCGCGGCGACGAGATCGGCCTGATCGGCCGGGCCGTGGAGGGCATCAAGGCGCTGGTCGCCGAGAAGGCCGCCGAGCAGGCCGAGACCCGGCGAATCGCCGACGAGTCGGCCGCGAAAGCGCGCCGGCAGGCCATGCTGGACCTCGCCGACGGCTTCCAGGGCACGGTCGGCCGGATCATCGGCCAGGTCTCGTCCTCGGCCACGGAGCTTCAGGCCACCGCCCAGACCATGACGGCCACCGCGACCCAGACCGCCAGCCAATCCACCACGGTGGCGGCCGCGGCCGAGGAAGCCGCCAGCAACGTCAATACCGTGGCGAGCGCCGCCGAAGAGCTGGGCTCGTCGGTCCAGGAGATCGGCCGGCAGGTCGACGGGTCGGCCAAGCTCGCCCAGGGCGCCGTGTCCGAGGCCGATCAGACCGCCTCCCTGGTGCAGGAGCTCAGCGCCGCCGCCGCCAAGGTCGGCGACGTAGTGCGGCTGATCACCGATATCGCCGCCCAGACCAACCTGCTGGCCCTCAATGCCACGATCGAGGCGGCGCGTGCCGGTGAGGCGGGACGGGGCTTCGCGGTGGTCGCCGCCGAGGTGAAGGAACTGGCGAACCAGACCGCCAAGGCAACCGAGGAGGTCGCCGGGCAGATCGGCCAGATCCAGAGATCCACCGGTGCGGCCGTCTCGGTCATCGGCGGGATCGCAGCCCGCATCCGGGAGATCGAGGCGGTGTCGACGTCCATCGCGGCCGCGGTCGAGGAGCAGGGTGCTGCGACACAGGAGATCGTGCGCAATGTCGGCCAGGCGGCACAGGGCACCGGCGCGGTGACCAGCAACATCGTCGGCGTGGCCTCAGCCGCCGAAGAGACCGGCAAAGCGGCCGGCCAGGTGCTCGGCGCGGCTTCCGAGCTGTCGCGCCAATCCGAGCACCTCAGCGGCGAAGTCGGTCGCTTCCTGGCGACGATCCGGGCTGCCTGAGCCTGGGCGCGGCCCGCGCAGGGATATCAGCCTTGCGCGGCTCCCCCTGTCCGGGATGGGCCGCCGGGCGTAAAGCCCCGGCACCGTCCGCTCGCTCGGGTCGATCGGCGGATCGACCCGGAGGACTGACGTGGGCCTCGTCTACGCGCTCGGCGCCTATCTGAGCTGGGGCCTGCTGGTCCCGGTGCATTTCCGGATGCTCGGCGCCTTCAGTCCGAACCACATCCTGGCCGAGCGCATCGTCTGGTCGAGCCTGTTCGCGGGGGCGCTGGCCCTGGCGCTCGCCGCGCGCAAGCGCCTGAACCTGCCGCTGCCCCTGTGCCGCCGCCACGCTCTGCTGGCGGTCTCGGCCACGATGATCGGGGTGAACTGGCTGCTCTACCTCTACGCCATCGACCGCGGACACCTGCTGGACGCGAGCCTAGGCTACTACATCAACCCGCTGGTCAGCGTGGCGTTCGGGCGGATCGTGCTCGGCGAGCGGTTGCGGCCGTTGCAGGCGGTGGCGGTGGGGATCGCGGCGGCGGGCGTCGCGGTGGCGGTCCTGTGGGCCGGCGAACTGCCGGCCTTGTCGCTGTCCCTCGCGGTGAGCTTCGCGCTTTACGGGCTCGTCCGAAAAATCGTCGGGGTCGACGCCTTGGTCGGATTCCTGGCCGAGACGCTGATGCTCCTGCCCCTCGCGATCCTGTGGCTCGTCCTCTCGCCCGAACCGTTCCTGCCGGCGGAGCCCAAAAGTCTCGTGCTGCTGATGCTCACCGGGCTCACCACGGCGCTGCCGTTGATCTGGTTCGCCGCTGCGGCGGTGCGCTTGCGGCTGACCACCCTTGGCCTGCTGCAATACGTCGCCCCGACCTGCCTGCTCGGTCTGAGCGTCCTGGCCTATGGCGAGCACGTGGAGCCACCCAGGACGGCGATGTTCGCCCTGATCTGGGCGGCGCTCGCCCTGTACAGCTTCGACGCCTTCCGCGGCCGGCGGCCGTCGGAACCAGCGGTCGCGGTCCGGTCGGATCCCGATCCGATGCGTGTATAAGGCATTCCATGCGCCCCGCGGGGCGGGCGACGGGATACCGGCGAGCCGATGAGCGAATCCGAGGGCGGCCGAGGCGTCGTCACCGATGCCGATTACAGGAATCTCGCCGAGACGCTGCCGCAGCTCGCCTGGATCGCCGAGGCCGATGGAACCATCGTCTGGTACAATCAGCGCTGGTACGACTACACGGGCAGCACCCTCGAGGAGATGCGTGGCTGGGGCTGGCGCGCCGTCCACCATCCCGATCACGTCGACGCGGTGACCGAGCGCTTCCGGGCGGCGATCCTGCTCGGCCAATCGTGGGAAGACACGTTCCCGCTGCGCGGGAAGGACGGGATCTATCGCTGGTTCCTGTCCAAGGCGCTGCCGCACCGGGACGAAGCGGGCAACATCCTGCGCTGGTACGGCACCAACACCGACGTCTCCCGGCGCCGGGCCGTCGAGGAGCGCCTGCGGGATTCCGAGCAGCGCTTCCGGGCGCTGGTGGACGCCTCCGCGGCGGTCATCTGGAACACGAACGCGGTGGGCGAGCTGATGCCGCCCCAGGTCCGCTGGAGCACCTATACCGGCCAGAGCGAGGAGGCCTACCAGGGCTGGGGCTGGGTCGACGCGGTCCATCCGGACGACCGCGCCCACGCGGCCGATTCCTGGGCCGCCTGTGTCGAGGAACGCAAGCCCTACGAGGTCGAGTACCGTCTGCGCCGGCACGACGGCGTCTGGCGCGCCATGGAGGTGCGCGGCGTGCCGGTGCTCGCCGAGGACGGCACCTTGCGCGAATGGGTCGGCACCTGCGTCGACGTCACCGAGCGCAAGGAAGCCGAGGAGGCGGTGGAGCGGGCCCGCCAGGCCGCGGAGGCCGCCAACCGGGCGAAAAGCCAGTTCATCGCCAACATGAGCCACGAGCTGCGCACCCCGCTCTCGGCGGTGATCGGCTATTCCGAGATGCTCGGCGAGGAGCTGGAGGATATCGGCCAGGCCGCCCTGCTGCCGGACCTGCGCAAGATCGAGGCGGCGGCCCGGCACCTGCTGTCGCTGATCAACGACGTGCTCGACATCTCCAAGATCGAGGCCGGGCGCATGACTGCCTCGGCCGAGACGTTTTCGGTGTCGGACCTGCTCCGGGACGTCTCCGATGCCACCGGCTCGCTGGTGGAGAAGAAGGGCAACCGCTTCGTCCTCGACGCCGACGGTGCCGAACTGGGCGCGATGCACCAGGACCAGACCAAGATCCGCCAGTGCCTCCTGAACCTGATCGGCAACGCCGCCAAGTTCACCGAGGCCGGCACGATCACCCTGGCCGTGCGCCGCCACCAGGACGCGGGGGCGGACTGGCTGTCCTTCGCGGTCACCGATACCGGTATCGGGTTGAGCGAGGAGCAGATCGCGCGCCTGTTCGAGCGCTTCGTGCAGGCCGACGACTCGACCACCCGCCAGTTCGGCGGCACCGGCCTCGGCCTCGCCATCACCCGGGCCTTCTGCCAGACCATGGGCGGCGACATCGCCGTCACCAGTAAGGAGGGGCAGGGCGCGACCTTCACGATCCGCCTGCCGGCGGTGCTCGCGCCCGAGGACGAGCCGCCGGAGGTGGCCGAGATCGCCGCCGCGGTCGAGCCGCACGAACAGCACGAGACCGTCCTGCTGGTCGACGACGATCCGGCCGCCCGGGAGCTGCTCCAGCGCTTCCTCGAGCGCGAGGGGTTTCACGTCCGCACCGCCAGTGACGGGCGAGCCGGGCTGACGCTGGCCCGGGCGCTCAAACCGCGGGCGATCCTGCTCGATGTCGAGATGCCGCGCATGGACGGCTGGGCGGTGCTGCACGCCGTGCGCAACGATCCCGATCTCGCCGGCACGCCGGTGATCATGACCTCGGTGGTGGCCGAGCAGGGGCTGGGCCAGGCGCTCGGCGCCACCGACTACTTCGTCAAGCCGATCGACTGGGACCGGATGAAGGGCATGATGGAGCGCTACCGCCCGGAAGGGCCGGGGGAGGCGCGCGTCCTCGTGGTCGACGACGACCCGGATGCCCGCGAGCGCCTGCGCCGGTCGCTCGGCCGCGAGGGCTGGACCGTGGACGAGGCCGAGAACGGCCGGATCGCCCTGGAACGGGTCAGCCAAACGCGCCCGAGCCTGATCCTGCTCGACCTGATGATGCCCGAGATGGACGGGTTCAGCTTCCTGCGGGCCTTGCGCGCCCGGCCGGACGGCGACGTGCCGGTGGTGGTGCTCACCGCCAAGGAGATCACCAGCGCCGAGAAGGCGAGCCTCGGCGCCCACGCCGACCGGGTGATCGCCAAGGGCTCCATGAGCCTCGCCGAGATCGGCCGGCAGTTGCGCGTGCTCTATGCCCGCTCGGCCGCCGAGCCGGTGCCGGGCCGGCTCCAGGGCCTGATCGAGCGGCTCGCCGAGAACGATGTGGGAGATGAACCATGAGCGACGACGGGATTGATCTTAACAAGGCGGCGGCGATCCGCCTGCGGGCGCGGCTGGCAGTGGTGGAGCGGGCGGCCTGGTTCGGCCTCGTCCACGCAATGAAGACGCGGCCCGCCGAGACCGAAGCCTACATCGCCGCCGAGCGGGCGCGCTGCGCGGAAGGCTTTGGCGGCACCACCTGGGCCAAGGACCTCACGGATGCCGAGCGCAAGATGCTCGCCGAGGAGGTCGATGCCGGGCTGGCGCAACTGATCGAGGATGCCCGCGGGGAGGTGTGAGCCGGTCTCGGTGGGACGGCACTACCTCTTCACGCATAACAGATAGCGAGTAGAAGCGTCGCAGACGGCCGCTTGATGGCGGTCGATAAACGAGCGACATGATGCAGATCAAGAAATATTTAGGAATTTATTCTTAAATCGGAAATGCCTCTTATTCTAAATAATTCAAACTGCAAATCTAATTAATGTGAAAATTATTAATCAACAGCACATCAAAAGTGATAAATATAGGCGAATATTGCTATATAATTGAGGTAAAGTTCCGATCGCATCATGGCCCGGAATACTGGTTTTCTGCTAAAGTTCCTATTTATGTGGCGCGCACAGGAGAACTCGCGGTGCGTGACCGCAGCGAATCATTGCATCTATCTAAACTTCGTTTTGATCTTGCGGCAGCCAGCGTCGTCGTAAAATTCAATCGGCTTAGGTTTGCGCTTAAATATGTTGAGCCCAATCAGCCGCATGTCCCGGCGGGACAGCGCGAAGGAGGTCAATGGTCTAGTACCTCATCTGGGTCTGGAACACGTCGAACCAACAACGGCGTTCAATCTATCGCTCGATCGTACAGATTCGGAGTACTTGTTGCCGAGATACCGAAAAAATAGGCGCAATTGCGTCTACGAATTCGACTTCGGGTTAGTCATGGTAGAAGGCCCAACAAATCCTCGTTGCATTCAGGAACTTCCATCAAAAGCTGTCAGCCATGGAATGTTGCTGAACGACAACTTCAGGACGTGAGCCATGCCAACGAATTCCTATCTCCCAATTAACTTCACGATTTCTCTGGAAGCTTGGGCAGAAATTGAAGCCATCAGAGAATTCTATGACAAAGATCGTGATGACAAAGCCTCTGTTTTAATGATTTCCTGGGGAAATACTGTATTAAACGACGGCAAGTCCTGGGGTCACGTCGTCATAGGATTCTATCGGACATCAGAAAGGCATGAAATCCGCGATGGCATTCAGATGCTTTCTGGCCACGAAGTTGTTTTTTCATTACACCCCATCTTTATGGGAAATTCGACGGAAAAATTATAAAATTTGGACGGGAAGAGGGATTTTTCCTGGCGCCCAATTGAAGACACCCGCGATCACGCACTTCGTGGTCGGACTCGAAATCTAAGACTCCCGGAACACGTCGCACCAAGCCGGCGGCAGGCCCATGACCGACAGAGGCGCCGTGACAGCGTGGCCCGGCAGGGTCGTCGCGCAATAGACGCCCCGCGCCACGCTCCGAGCCAGCACCCGCGCGGCAGCATCCCCCAGGCGCGCGAGGTCGGCCACCGGGTCCGTGAGCGGCACGGCGCCGGTCGCCACCGCGAAGACGAGGTCGCCGTCGAGCGGCGTATGCGCCGGCACCAGGGCGCGGGCGAGGCCGTCCTGCGCGGCCACCGCCAGGCGCCGGCACTGCGCTTTGGTCAGGGCCGCGTCGGTGGCGACCACCGCGAGGGTCGTCGCCGCGCCGGGGAGGACGCGGGCCGGAAAGGCGAGGGCGTCCGCCGGCACCCGGGCCGGGGAACCGAGGCCGCCGAACTCGTCGCCCACTTCGAAGGGCGCGGCCCAGAAATGCGGCCCGTCGCCGATCGTGGCGCTGCCGAAGGCGTTGACCGCTGCGAGCCCGCCGACCGAGAAACCGGTGCCGGGCACCGAGGCCGAGGCCGAGCCGATGCCGCCCTTCAGGCGCCCGGTGCGCGCGCCGGTGCCGGCCCCCACGGAGCCGAGGGCGAAGTCCTCCGCCGCCGCCGCGGCCGCCAGAAAACCCAGCTCGCGATAGGGCGGGTAGCGGCCCCATTGCTTGTCGCCGCCGTTGAGCAGGTCGAACAGGATCGCGCCCGGCACGATCGGGACCCGCATCGGGCCAACGGGAAAGCCGCGCCCGGCCTCGGCGAGCCAGGCGGTCACGCCGGCGGCCGCGTCGAGCCCGAAGACCGAGCCGCCCGAGAGCACCAGGGCGTCGATCCGCTCCACCGTGCGCTCGGGATCGAGCAGGTCGGTCTCGCGCGTGCCGGGGCCGCCGCCGCGCACGTCGACGGAGGCGGTGACGGGCGCGTCGAACAGGATGGCGGTGACCCCGCTGGCCACCGTCAGATCATGGGCGTGGCCGACCCGCAGGCCGGGAATGTCTGTGATGCGGTTGCGCGCCATGGATCGAGCTTGCCACGCCCGGCGATCGGGGCAAATCCCGCTCACGCTGCCGGGGCCCGTCGCGGGTCGAGACGGCGGCAACGCCATCGAGGAGCAGGACATGGACGTCGGATTCATCGGATTGGGGCGGATGGGCCGCGGCATGGCCGTCAGCCTGGCGCGGGCCGGCCACCGGGTCCGGGCGTGGAATCGCTCGCCCGAGGCCGCGCAGGGTCTCGACGGGGTGATTCCGGTGGCGAGCGCTGCGGAGGCATTTGCCGGGGACGCGGTCATCACCATGCTGGCCGACGACGCGGCCCTGGAGGCGGTGATCGTGTCGGGCGGCCTGCTCGATCAGCCCGAGCGCCCCGGCCTGCATATCGGCATGAGCACGATCTCGGTGGCGCTGGCCAAGCAGCTCGCCGCTGTGCACGGGCGGGCCGGCGTTCCTTACGTCTCCGCCCCGGTCTTCGGGCGCCCGGACGTGGCCGAGGCCGGCAAGCTCAACATCGTGGCGGCCGGTCAGGCGGCCCTGCTCGACCGCGCCGCGCCCCTGTTCGACGCCATGGGCGCCAGGACCTGGCCGTTCGGCGACGAGCCGTCGCGCGCCAACGCGGTCAAGCTCGCGGGCAACTTCATGCTGATCTCGGCCATCGAGGCCATGGGCGAGGCCTGCGCGCTCACCGAAGGCCACGGGGTCGCGGGCGCCGACTTCCTCGACCTGATGACCAACACGCTGTTCGCCTCGCCGGTCTACAAGGGCTACGGCGCCTCGATCGCCCAGAACCGCTACGAGCCGCCGGGCTTCGGCCTCAAGCTCGGCGCCAAGGACGTGCGGCTGGCGCTCCAGGCGGCGGAAGGCGTCGGCGTGCCGATGCCCTTCGCCAGCGTCCTGCGCGACGGGCTGATCGAGGCGATCAGCCACGGCGACGGCGAGAAGGACCTCGCCGCCCTGGCGCGGGTCTCTGCGCGGCGCGCCGGCCGGTAAGGGGATTCCGACGGGCGTGCGCCCAGCGCTTTCACGGTGTTGGGCCACGTGCGCGTCGTGGGATCGGCGCTCCCCTTTCCCAGACAGGTGAAGCGAAGCGGAACCTGATCTGGGACCCAGCACGCGAAGCGCCGCGCCAGCGGCACAGGTCGATCAGACGGACGCTGCGCGCCGTATTGTGCTAGGTCCCGGGTCGCATTCCGCTGGCGCTGCATGCGCCCGGGAAAAGGGCGGTGCAGACCGGCCCAACGCCATGGCTTGGCTTTCAGCTCAAGCACCTTGAAAGGGCTGGGCGCTTGCCCTTTGGCGGGTGATCCGAGCAGGGCCTTGATGCAGCGGGCGTCAGAGCCCGAAGCGGGCGAAGGCGGCGCGCTCCTCCACCGCCGCCAACGCCTCCTCGGCGATGCCGCCCGGCGCCCCGCCCCGGCGCAGCAGCCGGGACAGGAACCCGCCTTTGGCTTCGGCGACGAGCCTCAGGTCGACCGTGTCGCCGAAGCGCGCCCGCATGGTCGCGCGCACGTCCCCAAGTGCGTCGACCAGCCCGAGGGGCAGGGCCTGGCGGCCGGTCCAGACCGCGCCGGTGAACAGGTTTTCGGATGTCGACAGGGTCGGGCGCCGGGATG
Source organism: Methylobacterium sp. J-001 (assembly GCF_022829565.1). Classification (NCBI taxonomy): domain Bacteria; kingdom Pseudomonadati; phylum Pseudomonadota; class Alphaproteobacteria; order Hyphomicrobiales; family Methylobacteriaceae; genus Methylobacterium; species Methylobacterium sp. J-001. The sequence goes on along the minus strand of NZ_JAKSYN010000021.1, from coordinate 10,583 downwards.
TGACGAGGCCGGTGAACAGGTCCTGGATATCGGCCTGGAGGCGCTTCAGGCGCTCCACGTCGGCAGGGTCCTCCGGGCGGAACGGGTCGAGCATCGACTTCGCCTCGCCCTGGGTGTGGACCCGGCGCTCGACGCCGATCTTCTCCAGGAGGCCCTGGAAGCCGAAGCCGGCCGAGACCACGCCGATCGAGCCGACGATCGAGGTCGGGTCGGCGACGATCTCGTCGGCCGCGCAAGCGATCATGTAGCCGCCGGACGCCGCGACATCCTCCACGAAGGCCACGACCGGGAGCTTCTTCTCCTCAGCCAAGGCCCGGATGCGCCGGTGGATCAGGTGCGACTGCGCGGGGGAGCCGCCCGGTGAGTTGATCACGATCGCCACCGCCTTGATCCCCGGCATGGTGAAAGCCCGCTCCAGGCTGCCGGCGACGCCGCCGATCGAGAGCCCCGGGCGGATCGGCGAGACCGCCCCGATCGTGCCCGAGAGCCGGACCACGGCGACCCGCGGGCGGCGGTCGCGGAAACGGCGCGGCAGGAAGGCCCGGAGGGCGTCGGGAAGGGCGAACGGCATGGAGGCTCTTCGGGGGAGGCGGGAAGCGGTATGTGCTGTCGTCCGAATTGGGCGTTGCGGCGCCCCGCGCAAGGGAACCGGGACAGGAGGTCCCGGCAACCATGATCGTCTGCGCAGTCAGAGCGGATCGAACCGTTTGCCGACCTTGGCGGTTCCTGGCGACGGCGCGCAGAGCGTGCCGGCCCGGATCTGCGGAATGCCGCCGGGTGCTCACACGGGAGAGAGAGACGATGCGACCCTGGCCCATCCTGGTCCTGCTCGCCGCGCTGATTGGGGGCTTCGCCAGCACCCCATCGCGGGCGGCACCGCTGCCGGTCCCGGCCGCCGCCGAGGCGGCTGCGCCTGGCCCCACAGTTCAACTCGCCCGCTGGCACTATCGGCGCCACTGGCACCGCCGCCATCATTACCGTCGGCATTGGCATCACCGGCGCCATTTCTGGCATCGCCGCCACCATTGGCATCGTCACTACGGACACCGGCGGCCCATCGCGTATCGCCGCCATTTCGGCCCGCGGCACCCCACGTTCTACTGACGCGTGCAGCCTGCGCCCCGGCCGGATCGATCCGGGCCGCAGCCTTGTGCGCGGGCGCGGAAAAGCTTATTTAACCACCTGATATCACTGCTGTTCCGCAAGGCCGTCCGGGCGCTCCGCGCGCCACCGGGATGGTCGCCAGCACCGCCCCTCCGGGCCTGATTACGGGTACTTCCTTGGCCGAGACCGATCCGACGGGCACCGCCCCGCCCGCCAGCGACATTCGCCCCGTCTCCATCACCGACGAGATGCGCCGCTCCTACCTCGATTACGCGATGAGCGTGATCGTGAGTCGCGCGCTTCCCGACGCGCGCGACGGGCTGAAGCCGGTCCACCGCCGCATCCTGTATTCCGCCTTCGAATCCGGGCACCTGCCGGAGCGGAAATACGTCAAGTCGGCCCGCATCGTCGGCGACGTGATCGGTCTCTACCACCCGCACGGCGACCAATCGATCTACGACGCCTTGGTGCGGATGGCGCAGGACTTCTCCATGCGCCTGATGCTCATCGACGGGCAGGGCAATTTCGGCTCGGTCGACGGCGATCCGCCGGCGGCCATGCGCTACACCGAATCACGCCTGGCCAAGCCGGCGACCGCGCTGCTGTCCGACATCGACAAGAACACCGTCGACTTCCAGCCGAACTACGACGAGTCGCGGGAGGAGCCGAAAGTCCTCCCGGCCCGGTTCCCGAACCTCCTTGCCAACGGTGCCGGCGGCATCGCGGTCGGCATGGCGACCAACATCCCGCCGCACAATCTCGGCGAGCTGATCGACGCCTGCATGGCGCTGATCGACGATCCCGGGCTGACCATCGAGCAGCTCACCGAGATCGTGCCCGGCCCGGATTTCCCCACCGGCGGCATGATCCTCGGCCGGGCCGGCACCCGGCAGGCCTACGCCACCGGCCGCGGCTCGGTGATCATGCGGGCCAAGTCGCATATCGAGGAGCTGCGCAAGGAGCGCGAGGCGCTGATCTTCACCGAGATCCCGTATCAGGTGAACAAGGCGACGCTGGTCGAGAAGATCGCTGAGCTCGTGAAGGAGAAGCGGGTCGAGGGCATCTCGGACCTACGCGACGAATCCGATCGCAGCGGCATGCGCATCGTGGTCGAGATCAAGCGCGACGCCATGGCCGAGGTGGTGCTGAACCAGCTCTACCGGTTCACGCCGCTGCAATCCTCCTTCGGCTGCAACATGGTCGCCCTCAACGGCGGCCGGCCGGAGCTGATGAACCTGAAGGACCTGCTCCAGGCCTTCGTCGATTTCCGCGAGGAGGTCGTCTCCCGGCGCACCAAGTTCCTGCTCGGCAAGGCTCGCGAGCGCGCCCACGTGTTGTGCGGCCTGGCGATCGCGGTCGCCAATATCGACGAGGTGATCCGGCTGATCCGCACCTCGCCGGACCCGAACACGGCCCGCGAGGCCCTGATGGGCCGCGACTGGCCGGCCCACGACATCGCGCCGCTGATCGCGCTGGTGGACGACCCGCGCCACCGGGTCGCAGAGGACGGCACCTACCGCCTGTCCGAGACCCAGGCCCGCGCCATCCTCGACCTGCGCCTGCAGCGCCTCACGGCGCTCGGCCGCGACGAGGTCGGCGACGAGTTGAAGTCGCTGGCCGACGAGATCGCCGACTATCTCGATATCCTGCGCTCGCGCGCGCGCATCCAGGCGATCGTCAAGGACGAGCTGATCGAGGTGCGGCAGCAATTCGCCACCCCGCGCCGGACCGAGATCGTCGACTACGATTCGAGCGTGGACGACGAGGATCTGATCGCCCGCGAGGACATGGTCGTGACCGTGTCCCATGCCGGCTACGTCAAGCGCGTGCCGCTCTCGACCTACCGGGCGCAGCGCCGGGGCGGCAAGGGCCGCTCCGGCATGGCGACCCGCGACGAGGATTTCGTCACCCGCCTGTTCGTGGCCAACACGCACACGCCGGTGCTGTTCTTCTCCAGCCAGGGCCAAGCCTACAAGGAGAAGGTCTGGCGCCTGCCGATGGCCGCCCCGAACGCCCGCGGCAAGGCGCTGGTCAACATCCTGCAATTGCAGGACACCTCCGAGCGCATCACCACGATTATGCCGCTGCCCGAGGACGAGGCGTCCTGGGAGACCCTGGACGTCATGTTCGCGACCGCCAGCGGCAACGTCCGGCGCAACAAGCTCTCGGACTTCGTCCAGGTGAACCGCAACGGCAAGATCGCCATGAAGCTCGATCCGGGCGACCACATCGTCCATGTCGAGATCTGCCGGCCGGACCAGAACGTGCTGCTGACCACGGCGATGGGGCAGTGCATCCGCTTCCCGGTGGAGGACGTACGCGTGTTCAAGGGCCGCGATTCCACCGGCGTGCGCGGCATCCTGCTGGCCAAGGACGACCGGGTCATCTCGATGACGATCCTGAACGCCTTCGATGCCAGCGCCGAGGAGCGGACCGGCTACCTGAAGATGCGCCGCGCCGTCACCGGCGAGGCGGAGGAGGCCGCCGAGGTCGAGGCCGAAGATGGCGCCGAGGCCGCCGCGATCTCGCCGGAGCGCTACACCGAGATGGGCGCGGCCGAGCAATACGTGCTCACCCTGTCCGAGCGGGGCTACGGCAAGCGCTCCTCGTCGTTCGAGTACCGGACCTCGGGCCGGGGCGGGAAGGGCATCACGGCGATGCGGGTCAACGACCGCAACGGCAACCTCGTGGGCTCCTTCCCGGTCGAGGCCACGGATCAGATCATGCTGGTCACCGACCGGGGCCAGCTGATCCGGGTGCCGGTGGACGACATCCGCATCGTCGGCCGCGCCTCGCAGGGCGTGACCGTGTTCAACACCGCCAAGGACGAGAAGGTCGTGTCGGTGGAGCATATCGTCGGTGAGGACGAGACCGAGGCGGGCGCGGAGGGCGACCTCGAGGCCGGCCCGGAGGGTGGCCCCGAGGCGGCGTGAGGCGCCTTCACCCCCGGCCCGAGGTTCCGTCCGGCGCAAAAATGCTCTAGGTCGGGCCTCGATGACCCGCACCGCCCTCTACGCCGGATCGTTCGATCCGGTCACGAACGGCCATCTCGACGTGGTCCGCCAAGCCTGCCGGCTGGTGGACCGCCTCGTGATCGCCATCGGCGTCCATCCCGGCAAGGCGCCGTTGTTCTCCGCCGAGGAGCGCGCGGCGCTGCTCACCGAGACCTGCGGGCCGGTGGCCGAGGCCGAGGGCGCGACCCTGGAGATTGCGACCTTCGCCGACCTCGCGGTCTCGGCCGCCCGGCGCTGCGGGGCGTCCATCTTCATCCGCGGCCTGCGCGACGGAACGGATCTCGATTACGAGATGCAGCTCGCCGGGATGAACGGTGCCATGGCACCCGAGGTGCAGACCGTGTTCCTGCCCGCCTCGACGCAGGCGCGCCCGATCACCGCGACGCTGGTGCGCCAGATCGCCGGCATGGGCGGGGACGTCTCGCCCTTCGTGCCCGCGGCCGTCGCCGACCGCCTCCGGCAGCGCTTCGCCGCCACAGCCTGATCCTCTGACGTTTCTGGAAGGACCCCGATGAACCGCCGCCACGCCCTCCTCGCGCTCGCCCTCACGTTCGGCTCCGTCACGGTCGCCCAGGCCGCCGACGCCAACACGGTCTATCTCGAGACCAAGGACGGGCGCATCACCATCGCGCTGCGGCCGGATCTTGCCCCGAAGCACGTCAAGCAGATCAAGACGCTGATTTCCCAGGGCTTCTACGACGGCCTGAAGTTCCACCGGGTGATCGACGGCTTCATGGCCCAGACCGGCGACCCGAAGGGCAACGGCACCGGCGGCTCCAGCCTGCCGAACATCCCGGCGGAGTTCTCGCAGACCGCCGAGTTCCGCCGCGGCACCGTGGGCATGGCCCGCTCGTCGGATCCGAACTCGGCCAATTCGCAGTTCTTCATCTGCCTCGGCGACGCACCGTTCCTGAACAAGCAGTACACGGTCGTGGGCAACGTCACGGACGGGCTCGACGTGCTCGACAAGATCAAGAAGGCCTCCCCGGGCGCGCCGGGCGGCGCCGTGCAGGATCCGGACAAGATCGTCCGCATGACGCTCGCCGAGAAGGCGAAGTAGTCCCCCCGTCGATGTGGTGCCGGCTCGCCGTCCTCGGCGCGCTCGCCCTCGCTCCGGCGGCGGCGCACGCCTATGACGGCGTCTCAGCCTATGGCGGCTATGCCTATCAGCCGGGCGGCGGCTACCCGCTGAGCCTGCCGCAGACCCTGCGGGGCACCGTCGCGGTGCCGCTGGCGCATCGACCGGCGCGGGCGGCCGACACCCTGGCCGAGCTCTACCCGGTGCTGGCGGCCTGCTGGCAACCGCCCGCCGGCCTCGCCGGGCCGGTCACCGGGTCCGACGATGTCGAGATCACCGCGCGGCTGTCGCTCCGGCGCGACGGCAGCCTGATCGGTCCCCCGCGCATCACCTACGCGGCGGGATTCGCTGACGGACAGCGTCGCAACCTGGTGCGGGCGACGCTCGATGCGCTCGCGGGCTGCACCCCGGCGCGGATCACCCCGGGCCTTGGCCGAGCGATCGCCGGCCGGCCGGTGGCTCTGCGCTTCGTCTACCGGCCGCCGGCCTGACCGTTTCGCCGCGCTCGCCGATCCTATGGGCGCCGCTACATTTCCACCAACAGGAAGGACCTATCCATGGCCGATACCGAAACCCTCATCCTCGAGACCACCAAGGGCCGCGTCGTGATCGGGCTGCGCCCCGACCTCGCCCCGGGCCATGTCGAGCGGATCAAGACCCTGGCCGCCCAGGGCTTCTACGACGGCGTGCCGTTCCACCGGGTGATCGAGAACTTCATGGCCCAGACCGGCGACCCGACAGGCACCGGCTCGGGCGGCTCCGAGCTGCCGGACCTGAAGGCCGAGTTCAACGCCGAGCCCCACGTGCGCGGCACCTGCTCGATGGCCCGCACCAACTTCCCGCACTCGGCGAACTCGCAGTTCTTCATCTGCTTCGACGACGCCCGCTTCCTGGACAAGCAGTACACGGTCTGGGGCAAGGTCGTGGAAGGCATGGACGTGGTCGACACGATCAACAAGGGCGAGCCGCCGCGCTCCCCGGACAAGATCGTGAAGGCGAGCGTGGGCGAAGCGGCTTAATTCGAGACGTCGCCGCCCGTGCTCTCGCCACAAGTGCGAGTACGGGCGGCCAATCAGAGCGTTCCACAGCCTTCGTCATTGCGAGCGTAGCGAAGCAACCCAGGGCGGCGCGCGATCCCCGAACGTGGCGTTTCCCTGGGTTGCTTCGCTTCGCTCGCAATGACGGTGTGGGATCAGCGATCCGACTGGATACCGTCGTAGCGCTCAGGCACTTGACAGTCCTTCGGCAGCACGACCCAGCTGGTTGAGCCCGTGGGTAAGTTCTGCGGCCGCGGCCAGATCTCCCGGCGTATTGACGTTCAAGAACGGATCGACCGTTTCAACTGGCCATTCGACGACGGCCGCGCCGTGACGCGCGATGAACGCCCCCACCCGCCGCTCGTCCCGCTCACACAGCGCCCGACGCAGATCATCCCGCAGCCCGACAGGCCAGAGCGCCACGGTGTAGTGCTCGCGTCCGCCCGAGGCGGCGAGCGCGATCGGCGCGCCCTTCAGAGCCGATCCGAGCCGCGCGGCGAGATCGCCCGGTAGGAACGGAGCGTCCCCGGGCACGCTCAGGACATGGGTCACAACCGGCCGATGCGCAGCGGCGAAGTCGAGCCCCGCGAGCAGGCCGGCGAGCGGTCCCGGCCGGCCCGGGACGGGATCGGGCAGGACCGCTCCCGGAAACCCGGCGAACCGCTCCGGATCGCCATTGGCGCTGAGCGCCAGGCCGGCCGGGCATTGCGGACCCAGCCGCTCCACCACCCGTGCCAGCAGCGTCCGGCCGCCGAGTTCGAGCAGCGGCTTGTCGACTCCGCCCATCCGCCGGCCGAGACCGCCGGCCAGGATCAGGCCGAGGATTGGTGCCGCCAAGGTCCGGCTCCCAAGGCCTACTCGATCACGATCCTGGGCGCCGTCCGCCCCGCCGGGCCCCCGGACAGGTTCGCCCAGAGCTTGGCGGCGATGTCGCGATAGACCTTGGCGTGCGGGCCGTCGGGATCGGTCGCCACCACGGGCCTTCCGGAATCCGAGGTCTCCCGGATCGTCATGTCGAGGGGCACCTCGCCGAGGAACGGCACGCCCAGGCGCTGGGCCTCGATGCGGGCGCCGCCATGCCCGAAGATGTGGGAGGCGTGGCCGCAATTCGGGCAGACGAAGGTCGCCATGTTCTCGATCACCCCGAGGATCGGGACCGCGACCTTCTTGAACATGGTCACGCCCCGGCGGGCGTCGATCAGCGCGAGGTCCTGGGGCGTCGAGACGATGACGGCGCCGGAGAGCGGGGTGGCCTGGGCCATGGTGAGCTGGGCGTCGCCCGTGCCCGGCGGCATGTCGACGATGAGCACGTCGAGCTCGCCCCAGATCACGTCACGCAGCATCTGGGTGATCGCCGATTGCACCATCGGGCCGCGCCAGATCATCGCCGTCTCGGGCTCGATCAGGAAGCCGATCGACATGACCTTCAACCCGTAGCCGACCATCGGCTCCATGGCCTTGTTGTCGACCACGGTCGGCTTGCCCGACAGGCCGAACAGCTTCGGCACCGAGGGCCCGTAGATGTCGGCGTCGAGCAGGCCGACCTTCAGCCCCTGGGCCTGGAGGGCCAGCGCAAGGTTGCAGGCCGTGGTGGACTTGCCGACGCCGCCCTTGCCGGAGGCGACCGCCACGATGTGGCGCACGCCGGCGATCTGCGGCCCCTGGTTCGGCGGCGCGCCGGGCCGCGGCGGGGCGACCGGCGGCGGCGTCACCGGGCGGGGGGCGGCGTCGCTCTGGGCCGGCATGCCCGGACCCCGCTCCGAGGTCAGGCTCGCGAACACACCGGAGACGCCCGGCATCTGCAGGACGCGCCCCTCCGCCTCCCGCCGCACCGGCTCGAACCGCTCCGCCTCGCTCGGATCGACCAGGATCGAGAACATCACCCGGTTGCTGGGATCGACCACGACCTGGGACAGCCGTCCAGAGCCGGGCAGGGTGGTGCCGGCGGCGTCGACGGTGACGGATTGAAGCGCACGCAGCACGTCGTCGCGAGTGATGGCCACGATTCTCGACTCCTGATGGGACGACTCGGGACGGGCGTATCCGGCCGTATTCGCCAGCCGTCGCAGACCCGGAATTTGGTCCCTTGTAGCCCTGCGGGCGGCAAACGCCAGCCTTGCCGACGGGAGTCCGTATCGGGCCTGAACCAACGCCGCCCTCGCCCGTTGTGTCGAGACTCTTTCGGGATCGGTGCACCGTGCAGGTACGCCCCCCGCAGACCACTTCCAGGAGACTTTACCCGATGCATCAGGGCAACCACCGCGACCACGAGGGCGCGAAGAAGCTGTTCGAGCTGGTCAAAGACGTGAAGATCGCGATGATGACCACTGTCGATGCCGAGGGTACGCTCAACAGCCGCCCGATGTGGAACAACGACGCTGATGAGAACGGCGATCTGTGGTTCTTCACCAAGCTGCACTCGCCCAAGACCGCCGAGATCAGCAAGGACAACCAGGTGAACCTGGCTTATTCCGACCCGTCGAGCCAGACCTACGTCTCGGTGGCCGGCAAGGCCGAGATCGTGCGCGAGCAGGCCAAGATCGACGAGAAGTGGAATGAGAGCCTGAAGACCTGGTTCCCCAACGGCAAGGACGACCCCGAGGTCGCCTTGATCCGTGTCCACCCGGAGAAGGGCGAATACTGGGACAGCCCCAACAGCAAGATGCTGCATCTCTACGGCTACGTAAAGGCGACGCTCACCGGCGAGAGCCCCAAGACCGAGACCAAGAAGGTCGATCTCGCCTGAGTTTTTTGTGACTTGGCGACGTTGGTATCGGGGGCGGCGCGTCTTAGGGACGTGTCGCCCTTCTTCTTGACGCGCCCGCGCCCGGCATGCGCTCTGCGCCGTGAGACGCGGGACGAGTCCGAAAAGCATGATTGATCTGGCGAAACGGGTCCACGATCACAGCTTCCGCATCGACCCGGTCGTACGGTCGCTGCTCGACACGGATTTCTACAAGCTGCTGATGGCACAGACGATCCTGCGCCGGCATCCGCAGATCGACACCACCTTCGGCATCACCAACCGTACGCAGCGCATCCGCATCGCAGACGAGGTCGATGCCGGGCTGCTGCGCGAGCAGCTCGACCATGCCCGCAGCCTGCGGCTCAGCAAGGGTGAGGTGACGTGGCTGCGCGGTAACGTGTTCCGCGGTCAGGGCCGGATCCTCGGCCCGGAATTCGTGGCGTGGTTCGAAGGCTTCCAGCTGCCCAACTACGAGCTCGCGGTCCATGACGGCCAGTACGAGCTGACCTTCCACGGCCCGTGGATCGAGACCACGATGTGGGAGGTCCCGGCCCTGGCGATCCTCAATGAACTGCGGGCGCGCGCGGTGCTGAAGGGTCTCGGCAAGCTCGACCTGCAGGTGCTCTACGCACGGGCGATGACCCGGGTCTGGGAGAAGATCCAGCGGCTGCAGAAGCTGCCCGACCTGTCGGTGGCGGATTTCGGCACGCGCCGACGCCACGGCTTCCTCTGGCAGGATTGGTGCGTGCAGGCCATGGCCGAGGGGCTGGGCGGCGCGTTCCTCGGCACCTCGAACTGCCTGATCGCCGCCCGGCAGGAGGTCGAGCCGGTGGGCACCAACGCACACGAATTGCCGATGGTCTACGCGGCGCTTGCCGAGGACGACGCGGCACTCGCCGCCGCGCCCTACGCGGTGCTGGCCGACTGGCAGGAGGATTACGACGGCAACCTGCGGGTCATCCTGCCCGACACCTACGGCACCACCGGCTTCCTGGCCAACGCCCCGGACTGGGTGAGCGACTGGACCGGCATCCGCATCGATTCGAAGGATCCGATCGCGGGCGGCGAGGAGGTGATCCGCTTCTGGCGGGAGCGCGGCTACGATCCCCGGGACAAGCTCGCGATCTTCTCCGACGGGCTCGATATCGACGCCATCGAGCACATTCACGCCCATTTCCACGGACGCATGCGCATCGGCTACGGATGGGGCACCCTGCTCACCAACGATTTCCGCGGTCTCCTGCCCGACGGCAAGCTCGATCCGGTCTCGGTGGTCTGCAAGGTCATGGCAGCGAACGGCCGTCCCACCGTCAAGCTCTCCGACAACCCGACCAAGGCCCAGGGACCGGCCGACGCGATCGCCCGCTACCGCCGGGTTTTTGGCGTTGGCGAGCAGTAGGCGCTGCCGGTGCTGGTGTGAGGCTCGACTAGCTGCGCCGCCGGCATTCGGAAACGCGGCCCTTTCCCGGCCGCATGCAGAGCCAGCGGTATGCGACCCGGGTCCCAGCGCACGTCGACGTTTATTTTCCGCGTTAGCTCGTAATGTGCCGCTGCGCGGCGCTACTTCCCCTGGGTCCCTGATCACCTTTCACTCACGTTCCAGT
>NZ_JAKSYN010000008.1:0-330 GCF_022829565.1 Methylobacterium sp. J-001 | reverse complement strand
CACGCTGGAGCCGAGCTGTTCCGCGGCGGCTGCGACGGTGCGGACGTTGGTGGCGGCCTCCTCGGCGGCCGCCGCGACGCTGGTGGATTGCGCCGCCGCCTGGGTCGCGGTTGCGGTCAGCGCCTGGGCGGTGCCCTGGAGCTCGTTGGCCGAGGCCGAGACCATGCCGACGATCGCGCCCACGGCCTGCTCGAAGCCGTCGGCCAGCGCGATCATGCCGCGCTTGCGCTCGGCTGCGGCGGCCTCGTCGGCCAGGTGCTGCGCTTCGACCTGGTCGCGGGCCTGTTGCGCCACCCGCGCCTTGATGCCCTCGACGGCACGGCCGACCAA
>NZ_JAKSYN010000004.1:0-7532 GCF_022829565.1 Methylobacterium sp. J-001 | reverse complement strand
AACGGTACCCCGACTGCAAGCAGCCTGTCCTCGGGCGCGGGGATCTGGTTCGTGATCTCCGTCGTCCTCGCATCCGCCGCTGGCGTCTGGCTTGCCGGGCGCCTTGCGGGCAAGCCGGCCAACACCACCACCGCCTACCACGGGCTGATCGCCTGGGCGGTCTCGACCCTCGTCGTCGTGTACGTGCTGTCCTCGGCGGTCGGCGGCATCGTCAGCGGCGCGTCAAGCGCGGTGTCGAGCACGCTCGGCGGCGCCGGCAACCTGATCGGCGGCTCGGTGAAGACCGCCGCGCAGGCCGCGGCCCCGTCGCTGCCGGGCATGGACAACCCGTTCTCGAACATCGAGAGCCAAGTCCGCAACGGCACCGGCAACGACCCGGAAGCCCTGAAGAATGCCGCTGTCAGCGCGATGCGCGCCGCGGTGAGCGGTGACGCCGCCCAGCAGAAGGACGCCCAGGAGAAAGCCGCCCAGGCGCTGGCGAAGGCACAGAACATCCCGGTCGAGCAGGCCCGGACCCAGGTCGCCCAATACGTGCAGCAGTTCAACGACGCGACAGCCAAGGCGAAGGAGCAGGCCAAGCAGGCAGCCGATGCCGCGGCACGGGTCGGGTCGCAGGGCGCGCTCTACGGCGCCCTGGCGCTGATCCTCGGCGCGCTGGCGGCTTTCTTCGCGGGTCGCGGTGCCGCCGTCGACCCGGTGGTGAGCCGCACTGGCGTCGCCACTACCACCCAGCGTCGGATCTGACCATGAGCGATCCCGCCGCCAGCCAGCCGAAGCTCTCACGGACGCAAGGCGTAGAGGCGGCAGAGGTCACTGTGGGCGAGGAAGTGGTCCTCCCGCTGATCGAGGAGACCGCCCGCATCGACAAGCGGGCGGTCGAGACCGGGCGGGTGCGGGTCTCGACCCGGATCGAGAGCGTCGATCGGGTCCTGCGCGAGAGCCTGCGCAGCAACACGGTCGCGGTCACCCGAGTGCCGGTGAACCGGACGCTCGCTGATGGCGAGACCCCTCCGGTGCTCCGCGAGGAGGGCGGGGTGACCATCATCCCGGTCCTGGAAGAGATCCTCGTCGTCGAGAAGCGCCTCGTCCTGAAGGAAGAGTTGCACATCCGCCAGACCTCCGCGGATGAAGACGTCGAGGTCCCGGTGACGCTGCGCAAGCAGCGCGCCGTGGTCGAACGCGTGAGCCCAGACGGCCACGCCAGCGAACAGATCGATCCCCTTTCAACTGAGGAGACAACACCATGACGCAGACGATCACCGCGTTGTTCGACCGCCCGGCAGAGGCACAGGCAGCCGAGGCCAAGCTGATTGCCGCCGGTATCCCGCAATCGGCGATCAAGCTGGTGCAGGGCGCGCAGACGACGCGCACGAGCGGCTCGTACGACTACTATAAGGACGAGGGCGGCTTCTGGGGCTCGCTCAAGGACTTCTTCATGCCCGAGGAGGATCGCTACGCCTACAGCGAGGGCCTGAGCCGCGGCGGTACGCTGCTGACTGCGAGCGTCGAGCCGGCGCAGACCGAGACGGCCTACGACATCCTAGAGCAGCACGGCTCGGTCGACCTGGATCAACGTGAGAGCACGTGGCGCAAGGAAGGCTGGAGCGGATACTCGGCGACGGGCAGCACAACCGCGAGCGCGACCGGCACGACCACGGGTACGACGGCAACTGGAGCGGCTGCCACAGGCGCCACGGCCCTCAAGAGCGCCGGCACGACCACGGGCGAGACGGATTATATCCCGATCGTTGAGGAGCGGCTTAACGTCGGCAAGCGTGTGGCGGAGAGCGGCCGGGTGCGGGTTCGCTCCTTCGTCGTCGAGAAGCCGGTCGAAGAGCAGGTCACCCTGCGCGACGAGACCGTGCACGTCGACCGGCGCGCGGTCGACCGGCCGGTGACAGCTGCCGACGAGGCCTTGTTCGCGAGCAAGACTATCGAGGCGACCGAGATGCGTGAGCAGGTGGTGGTGTCGAAGGAGGCCCGCGTGGTCGAGGAGGTCGGCATCCGCAAGGACGCGGGCCAGCGCACCGAAACCGTCACCGACAAGGTTCGCCGGACCGAGGTCGAGGTCGAGGACGAGCGCGGCAACGTCAGCCGCACCGGCACGTCCGGCACCACGACGACCGGTACCACGCCGGGTACGCGCAAGCCGGTCTGACCCACCTGAGCGCGCTGCCCGGAGCCTCGGTGCGCCGGGCAGCGCACCCTGCCGAGATCCGCGTCCGGATCGGCCCGGACCTTCACCGTAACCAGCTAAACGCAGGTCCCGCTATGCCCCTGAACCGCACAATCCTGTTCGTGTTGCCTCTGCTCGCAGCAGCGCCGGCACTGGCGCAGACGACCGTTACCGGGCAGCCAGCGACGGGTGGTGCCTCCAGCGCGACCTCCGGCGGCCAGAACGCCGTGACGCGGCCGAACACCGATCACGCTTACGACGGCAAGGCAGTGGCCACCGGTACGGGGGCGAACGTCAAGCTGGAGCGGGGCGCCAACAGCTTTACCAAGGGCGAAGCTCGCCGGCGGCTTGAGCGGGCCGGCTACCACGAGGTCAAGGACCTCACGAAGGACGGCGACGGCATCTGGCACGCCAGCGCGATGGTAGACGGCAAGCACGCCAGTGTCGGCCTCGACTTCAAGGGGAACGTCGCGGTCCAGTAGCCGGCCTCCTCGCTCGACCAGTCCCCCGAACATCTCGGAGTCTCCTCCCATGCCCGCACAGACCCTCTCGGCCTTATACGATCGCTACGACGACGCTGCGGCGGCGGTGACAAAGTTGGAGGCGGCCGGCGTGCCGCACTCCGACATCAGCCTCGTCAGCAACAAGGCGGAGACCGGCAACTCCGGAACAGGCGACACGGTAGACCATGCTGCCACCGGTGCGGGAACCGGCGCGACGCTCGGCACGATTCTAGGCGGGGGCGCGGGCCTACTCGCCGGTCTCGGGCTGATGGCTATCCCGGGCGTCGGTCCGGTCGTGGCCGCGGGCTGGCTGGTGGCGACGCTGACCGGTGCGGGCATCGGTGCCGCCGCGGGTGGTTTGACCGGCTCGTTGACTGGCGCTGGCGTGAGCGAGACCGACGCACATGCCTACGCCGAGGGCGTGCGCCGTGGCGGTTCGCTGCTGACCGTAAGGGCGGATGAGGCCCACGCTGATGTGGCCACGCGCATCCTGGAGGAGCACGGTGCGGTTGATCTCGACGCGCGTGCGCAAGGTTGGGAGAGCGAGGGCTGGAGCAGCGGGACGGCCGGCAAGGCGCGAGGCGACACCTCGACCCTGATCGGCTCGGATGCAGCCGCTGGCTCGATTGTGCGCGAGAACGACGCGGTGAGCGCTTCCGTGGCTGGCGCCGACACCCGGACGTCCGGTGCCCGCCGGGTGCGCGTCTATAATCACCCGGTCTGATCGCCGCGATCCACACGTCCGTGCAACTGCATCGTCGAGCCGTACGATCACCCGGCCTGTGGGCCACAAGAGGAGGACAGGTCATGGGCCTACTCGACAGCATTATCGGTAGCGTGGTCGGCAGCAATGCCGGTCAACAGCAGGGTGCCGGCGCCAACCCCCTCGTCGGCGTCCTGATGAGCCTTCTGGCCGCGCGGGCCGGCGGAGGTAGACTCGGCGGCATGCTGGGCAATGCAAGCGGCGGCGGCCAGGGCGGCCAGGGCGGCCTCGGTGGTCTGCTCGGCGGCGGCGGGGCCAGTGGGCTCGGTGCCCTGTTGGAGCAGTTCACCCAGGCTGGCCACGGCGGGGCGATCAATTCGTGGATCGGAAATGGCCAGAACCAACCGATCGCGCCGCACGACCTCGGCGCCGCGCTCGGTCCCGAGACGGTGGGCCAGCTCTCGCAGCAGACCGGCATGGGCGGTTCCGATCTGCTGTCGCAGCTCTCGCAATTACTGCCCGGTGTGGTCGACCAGCTCACCCCACAGGGTCGGATGCCAACCGAGCAGGAGCACGCACATTGGTAACATTCTTCGCGGCCGATCACGCCGCCGTTTATGGGGTCACCCTATGGCGGGCTTGCTCGGTTACCTTCGCGCACTGATTATCCGCCGCCGGAACTGAGAGCCACCTCCGTGTGGATCATACCGCTTGATGCAATCTGAGGCCATCCATGACCGCTGGTGCCAGAGACCTCGAACACGATATCGAGGCGAGCCGAGCCCAGCTCGACGGGACCTTCGATCGGCTGCAGGCACGGTTGAACCCGTCCGCCATCGTTGATGAGGTGGTCGGTACTGCACGCCGGAGCGAGACCAGGGCCGCGTTCTACGAGGGTACCCTGCATGCGGTCCGGCACAACCCGCTCTCCGTTCTTCTGATTGCTGGAGGCATGATGCTGTTGTTGCGGCAGGTGACTAAGCCATCCGCCCGTGTCTATCGCCCCGAGCGCGATCCGGACGTCCGGACGCCGCTGCAGCAGTCCGTTTAGACTTCCTTGGACGTGTCGAGGCGACATTCGGTTGGGGCGGGCAGCATACCGGAGCGAGGTGCCCGCACGATCGGGCTGCGGGACGAACACCTCGCTCGAGCTCTCAGCGGACTTGAGTAAATGAGTGCTGAGGGCATCCTCATCGGCATCCACGGACTGGAGAACAAGCCTCCGCTCGACGAGAAACGGCGTTGGTAGAGGGCTGCTATCGTCGAGGGACTTCAGAGAAACTGCGGACACGACGGCGGCGCGTTCCCATTCGAGTTCGTGTACTGGGCGGACTTGCGCTACGATCAGCCGCTTCTCGGCGACGCCAACGATGAGCCCTACCAACCCGACGGCGGCTCCGGACCTTTCCCACGCCATCGGCCGGACGCTGATGCGACTTTGAACGATGGCGTCGTCAGCAAAGTCTACCGCGGTTTGGCCGCGCTGCAGACGGCGACGGGGGCCACACCGGTCGATGACGCGATACTCGAACACCGTTTCGACGACCTGTGGCACTACCATTCCGAGACGCCGTTCGCCCAGCAGGTCCGGCGTAGGCTCATCGAGGTCCTGGAGCGGCTCGCCGGGCGGCGCGTGCTGCTGGCCGCGCACTCGATGGGCTCGATCATCGCATATGACGCCCTACGCATGCTGGAACGGGAAGACCCGTCCGTACAGGTCGAGCACCTCGTGACACTGGGCTCCCCGCTTGGTTTGGCGGAGGTAAGGGCGAAGATCGCTGAGGAGAATGGGGCGGCACGCGTCCCGAACAACGTCAACCGCTGGACAAACATGGCCGACAACCGCGACCTCGCCGCAGTGGCCGGCGAACTCGCGGAGGTCTTCGCGCGCAATGACCGTGGCGTCGGGGTCGACGACATGGCGGTTGTGAACGCGTATCTGCGTCCGAACGGCTCGGCAAACCGCCATAAGTCCTACGGCTATCTCCGCACGCCTGAGTTTTCGGAGGTCGCCCTCGGCTTCACGATGCACCCGGACGCGCAGCGTAAGCCTGGGTAAGCCGCGAAGGTCTGTAAACTTCTGAGAGCAGTGATACCGTCATAGCGTTCCAATAGGGCCTGACCTAGCGGAACAGACGGAGGCCTGAAGCCTAAGCCGTTCCACTGTGTGGCCGTCAGTTTTTGGAACGACCAGGTGTCGACGTCTTTGATCTGTATGGGACGTGGCAGTGATGCTCAGCGGTCCTGGTTCCGTAAGTTGCCCTGACGCGAAGAGGCGGGAGGCAAGCTGCTTCGCTGTAATTGTAGATGCCGATACTCACCATCACGCCCTCGCACCAAGGGTGCACAGGTGTGAAGAGAACATTTTCGAGCCTTTCCGAGCGTTTCGCAGCATTCTGAAACACGTCACCATGGCTCACGTTGCTGCAGGATGCTTCGGTCTGCTGCGCTTCGAACGGACGGTCGAGGATCTCGGCGCCGTCATGCTGCTAAGTTCCTCGACAAGTCTGCAGGGCGGCAGCCATTTCAGTGCGTGAGGTGTGATACCCCAAGCCTATGGCACTTCGGTTGGCAAACGCGCCGGCAACGACTGGTACTGGGTAACCCTTTGTGCCCCCTGGTGGCCCCGATCTTTTTTCCCCGGCTGCGGTTTGCTCCTCAGGCAGACTAATCGCTCAGGTATCACCGTTATGGTGACCCCTTCCGCAAGGGCGGCCAATTCCGCCCAGCCACGGGGCGAAAAGTGCGGGACCCGGGCAGGGCGTGGTGGTTTCCGCCACGCCTTCGACATTACCTCATCCCGGTGGCATGAAACCCGGACGATCGGCGTCCAGGTTTTGGCGACGATCAGGCGGAACCGCCGCGCATCGTCCACATACAATCACCCCCCCCGCCACGCCCGGCTGCTGCCTCGCTGCTACGCTTTCTTCACCATGGCCAGCACAATGGCCTACGATGCCGATCCGGCCCGAGCACCGCTTCTTCTACCCGATCGACTGGCGCGAGCTGTCGATGGCGATCCGCTTCGGCCGCGCGAAGGGTCGATGCGAGAGCTGCGGGCGACTACACGGGACGATGATCTACCACCTTGGCGACGGGCGTTGGTGGGACGCTGAGGCCAGCCGTTGGCGCGATGGCTGGGGCCGCTGGATCTGGGTCAGGGCGGGCACCGACATCCTCGGACGCGCTCGCCGAACCCATGTCGTCCTGGCCGCCGCCCATCGGGATCACGACACGGCCAACAACTCGGACGCCAATCTTGCGGCCTTCTGCCAGCGCTGCCACATAATCCACGACCGACCGGAGCATCAACGGAGACGCTGGCGCACGCTGTTCCGGCGCAAAGCGATGGGCGACCTGTTCGGTGGTCCCTACGCCTGAGAAGTCCGTTTGTAGAGCCTTCAGCTGTCTTGATCGAGGTCGAGATTGTGGATCAGGTCGCCGATCGGATCGCCGTCCGCGTCCCTGCTTTGGGCTGTAGAACGCACCAGTGTGCTCGACAACCTGGGCAACGTCCTCTCCCCCGGCGGTAGGGTCATCGTTGAGCGATGCGCCAGCAGTGAACCGCTATCCGCCATCAACGCAGCGGGCTCACTGCCGTGTAGTCTACGTGGAGGATCGTTCCAGATCCTCGGCATGGCCGCCGTTTCGTTGGCGACCACGACGACCCGAACATTGCGGTCCTGCCTCTCGTAGTTGCCCGGATGTAGGATGTGGGCGGCGGCGAGCAGCCCAAATGCTGCAATCGCGGTCGTCGCAAGCGTGGATCTGTAATGTTCCATGAAGGCGGAACAGACGGCTAAGCTTGCCGTTCCGCTTGTTCTCTTGGGATGGCTAACCGCGAATTTACGACCGCCGTATCGGTTCGGCCGCCACCGTCCTCTTCCCCCCCCCCCCCCTCCCGCTCCCTCCCCTCTTCCTTTCCCTCCCTCTTTCTCCTTTCTTCCCCTTCCTTCTTTCTTCTTCTTTTCTTCTTTCCTTCCTCCTTCCTTCCCTTTTTTTTCCCTTCTCCCCCCTCTTCTTTTTTTTTCATCCCTTCCCCCTCCTTTCCCTCCCCCCCTCCTTTCCCCTTCTCCTTCCCCCCTGAGGGTTTGTCTCCTTTTCCTTCCCCCTCCTTCTTCCTCTCCCTCCTCCCCTCCTCTCCCCTGTC
>NZ_JAKSYN010000220.1:0-10277 GCF_022829565.1 Methylobacterium sp. J-001 | reverse complement strand
GCGGCGAGCCGCTTGTCGTCGGTCACCAGCGTGCCGTCCACATCGGAGATGACCAGGGCGATTCCGGTCGCCTTCTGTGCGTCCGTTGCCATCGCTCAGCTCCGTTCGGCTCGGGTGTGGGCTTCTTCGGCGAGCTGCGCCCCGGCCGACAGGATTTAGGGGCAGGTGGCATCTCTCCGACCGGCCACGAGCACGGGTGGGCAGGCCGATCCTGGATAGGTTGCGGTCCGGCGGGGGAAAGCTGGGGTGGGACGGCATCAGCTCGGCCGCAAACCCATCGATCGCGGTCGAGGTCATCCGTGCGGCCTGTAGCGCCTTCGTCTACGAGCGCCAAGCACGACCCAGAAACCTTATGGTCGCGTAAACGGCAGGACGACTGCGACGCAACCCCAACCAAACCAAAAGAGCGGTCTCATACCGTCGATCATTGATGGCAAGGTCAAGTTCCGGCTATGCAGTTCCATTGAGCTTGCCCTATTGGAACTCCGCGTCCGCTTTCGGGCGGACTATCCGGAGCCATTATCCACTCTAAGCGGCCTTTCCGCTGCCGACCCAACGCGGCCGCCGGGGTTGCCATGGGCGCGTCCCGAAAGCAGCCGTTTGTCGGCGGTCTGATAACTTCGGCTTGGGGTGGCAACCGGACTTTGGCCTTTCATCCCGAAGCGGACGAAAGGAAGCGGTGTCCAATAGGGCTTGCATGATGGAACGCCGCATCTGGAACTTGGCCGTCTAGAGGGGGACCTTACCTCGGTACGCTATCCTGGCCCGTAGGGTGCATCCAATCGGCTTTGCCGAAATGCGGTCGTGGCGATACGACGACAAGAAGGGCCAGTCTGAATGCTGGCCCTACATCCCTTGAGGGATCGCATCGCAAATGGCTTACTCAGCCACTAATCGCGCAGCGGCTCCGGCTTTTGCCCGTCCGGCAGGATTTCTTTGATATGCTCCCGGACCATCTCAGCCGAGAACGGCTTGCCGAGGAAGCGTGCCCCCTCTGGCAAGTCGCCGGAGCAAGGGCGAGCCTGCCCGGATGCGACGACGATCGCGATGTGCGGCCACTGGCCGGCCGTTTCCCGGGCGACGGCAAAGCCGTTGCGGGACCCAGGCATCTGCACATCGGTGAACAGCAGAACGATTAGAGCGTGCTTATCAGCCAGCAGAGCCATGGCCGCGTCGCCGTCTGCGGCTTCGAAGGTGTGGAACCCCGCCTCTTCTAGGATGTCCATAGCGGTCATCCGGATCAGCGCATCATCGTCTACGACGAGGGCGTAGGGGGCGTGTGATACTGGCGATTGGCTCATCTTTTGAAGGTACCTCACGCTTAAAAAAAGTTCGGGCACCGCGTTCCAGCAGGGCGTAGAAGCTCGTATCGCCCAACCAAAGGGCAGCGCCGACGCTGTCAGGTCGGCGCTAGGCGTCGTCGCAGCCAGCGCGTTGCCTCCTCTAGGTTCAGGAAGGTTGGAGCCCGTTTCCCTTGCAGCCGGCCGAACCCGACCTCAAGAAACCAGCTTCCGACATTATCGTGCTCGGGCTCGTCGAGGCGGACCAAAACCGCAACGAGCAGGCCGTTCGCGATCACCAGCATGCCGTCCCGATCTGGGCTGTCGGTGTCGACCGCGATCGGCTGCAGCACGACCAGCGTCTCGACGTTGCCCTGCTCGGACATCGGCTAGACCTCCTGAGCGCGGCCGGGCCAACTCAGGTCGCGGCGCTCGCCCCAGCGGGTATTGCGTAAGTGCAGGTAGTTCGGCGCGAAGCCACAGAAGGCCTTCAGGCGCTCGACATCGAGGATGGTGAGCATCCGGTGTTTGAGGTGGATCAGGCCGAGTGCGCGCAGTTCCCGCAGCGTCCGGTTCACGTGCACGTCGGATAGGCCCATCGTCTCGGCAATCTCGGTCTGCGTCAGCGGGAACGCGTAGCTGTTGTCGGTGACACGCCCGACCGCCTCCAGGCGCATGAGCAATTCGCACAGAAGGTGAGCGATGCGCTGACCTGGGGCACGTCCACCCATGTTGACCAGCCACTCGCGCAGCACGGCGCCGTCGACCAGGGAGCACCACCAGAAGGCGCGTGCGATACTGGTGTGATGCGCTGTGATCTCGTCGATGGCCTGACGGGGGATGTCCACGACCTTACACGCAGAGATCGTACCGATGCTGTGGTCCATCTCGTCGAGGATGAACACGTTCAGGTCGCAGAAATCGCCCGGCACGAGGAGGGCCATGATCTGGCGCTGGCCGTCCGAGAGTACCTTGTAGCGGCAGGCGAAGCCGTCGAGGATCAGCAGGACGTTGTCGGGTTTGTCGCCTTCCTGGATCAAATCCTGGCGCGCGCCGACCTGCCGGACCTTGAGCGTCAGCCTGTTCAGGGCCCAGCGGGCCTGTTCGGACAGCGGTTCGAAGCTCTCAAGCTTCCGCGTCAGCGCTTGCTGCATCGGACCGCCCCGGAGAGCGAGAGAACGAGGTAACCGTTCGAACGGTGCCCCTTGGAGGAACGCTGGACCGAGCCTCGCCGATCCACCGATGACACTGCGAGCACGACGTCGGATGTCCGCGCCCTGTCCTGTGATCGATGATCCGCCCGGTAAAAGACCCCGCCACCCAGTCCGGGCGACGGGGTTTGAGTGTGCTCGGGTCGGAAGAAGCCGTGCAGGCGATGAAGGGGCAAGGAACGCTCGCGCAGCTCGCTGCGCTCGCAACATCACAGCTACAGCGTGCTACCCATGGCAGTGACCGGAGATGCCCACCCGATCAAAAAGCGGGTTTCTCTGAGTTTTACTGACAATAGTTGGATAACCCCCATCGGAACGGCGATTAATTTTCCGTGAAAGTTTCGCGCAATAGTCTTTTGATAAAGGGACAAAGCGCGGTTTCCGTAGCCTGGCGATAGCTTGACACTTTGTCATGCGCGACCAAGGCGCAGGAACTGGCAATGACAGCAGAACCTCTGTGGGATCGTCTCTCTCTGGTGCTGTCCCCCAGCCCGAATGGCTACGGTTCACCTCGGCGCCGGTTACCTCCACAGCACCGCCTGTTCGATATCGGCACGATTGAGGCGGTACGGCGCGGCCTGTGGTCGGTCGAGACCCTGAGCCGGTGCATCGTTGAGGCGAGCGCGGACTGCATCGAAGTGCTCGACCCACAAGGTAATCTCCAGTTCGCCAACCCGACCGCTCTGCAGCAGCTGCGCAGCAGCGACACCGCCGAGAACGAGGGCGAGCTCTGGGCCCTATCCTGGCCGGATGAGGTGCGGGCAGCCGTTCTCGAAGGGCTCAAAGTCGTGCGGGAGACCGGCGTCGCCCGCTTCAGCCATTGGCGCCCGGGCCTCTCCGGAGAAGCTCGCTACTGGGACGTGACGCTCTCGCGCATGTTGGACGATGACGGGGATCCCATCGGCCTGCTCGCGGTCTCGCGGGACATCACCGCCTTGGCTCAGGCGGAAACCGACCGCGACCTGTGCTGCCGTGAGCTGAGCCACCGGCTGAAGAATGTCTTCGCCTTAGTCAACGGCCTCGTCACCCTGTCGGCACGCAACATACCGGCAGTTCAGCCGTATGCACGGACGCTCCGGGATCGTTTCACCAGCCTCGGTCGGGCGCTGGAGTACCTGCAGGTGCCGCCCCAGGATGAAGCAGCGCCGCGCCCCGCGCAGACCCTGCAGGTGCTACTGCGTACCTTACTCATGCCTTACGACGGCGTCGGCAGCGCGCATCGCCGTATCCGGTTGTTCGATGGGGCGGATGTGCCGATCCGCGACACGGCGGTGACGAGCCTCGCGCTGATCATCCACGAACTGGCGACGAACGCGGTCAAGTACGGTGCCCTGTCCGGTGATACAGGCACCGTCAGTCTGAGCTGTCGCCGCTACGACAAGAGCATCAGCCTGATCTGGTGCGAGCGGGGCGGGCCGCCGATCGAACGACCGCCGGAACATGCCGGGTTCGGCTCGACCCTGGTCCAACGCAGCGTCAGCGGCCAGCTTGGCGGCAAGATCACCTACCACTGGGAACTCGAAGGCCTGCGCGTGCTGATATCGATGCCGACCGACCTGCTGTTGCAGGAGGCGACCTGACGCGCGCTGGGAGACCTCAGGAGGCTGAGCACTGATCCCGTCCTCTTGGACGATCACCAGGGTGCGCACATCAAAGGTACACAGGAGCCCGTGCGGCCGGGGGCTGCCGACGAGTGGATGGGCTTCCGATCGTACGCGGTTAGATCAAACCGCAGAACCACCTCGCTTCGCTGATGCAAACCGCTTCTCGCCGCGTTCGGCCAGGATTGGGCAGAGAACTGGATCGGACTGCCCGCAAGCAGATCTTCTGAACTTCGGAGAGGGTCGAAATCGGACGGTACCAGGCACCAGATTTAGTGCTGGTAACAGCAGCCCAACAGCACGACCGGGCCTCGGAACGACCTATTGGCATGGCGCGGTCCAAGTTGGACATCCGCTATGAACATCACTCTTATCAGCGTGTCAGCGGACGGCTGGATATGGCGCCTGCCCGGTTTCTGAAGGCAGATATCGGTGGTGCTGCCCAGTCCGACTACTGTGCGTTAAATCCCGGCTATCCTACGTTGTTGGATTTGCTCTTTCAGCGTTCCATCCATCTCACGAAATCATCCACCGGCATGGGACGCGCAAAGAAGTAGCCTTGCACCTCATCGCAGGCGGTCGTTCGGAGCTGCTCCAGAACCGCTTGGCTCTCGACACCCTCTGCCACAACGCGATGGCCGAGATGCTTCGCCATCAAAACCATCATCGTGACCAGCGAGTGTTGACGCGGATCGGTATCAAGATCGCCCATGAAGGAGCGATCGATCTTCACGACGTGCACCGGCAGCCTCTGAAGATAGGACAGACTGCTGTACCCGGTACCAAAGTCGTCGATCGCCAGCCGAATTCCGGCAGCCGCCAAGTCCTTAAGCTGACGCAAAGCCTGCTCGGCGTCGTTCATCACCGCCGTCTCGGTGATTTCCAGTTCGAGGAACTCAGGCGGGACACCATGTCGAGCCAGGACTTGGCTCACACGGGAAGCAAAATCGGGCTCGTGCAGGTTGGTCGAGGAGATGTTGACCGAGACGATCAGCTCCATGCCGGCTGTATGCCATCGAGCCATCTGCGAGACCGCCGTCTCCAGCACCCAGGCGGTCGTTGGCGTGGCCAGGGCCATGCGCTCGATCAACGGAATGAACTCACCCGGCGAGATTGGCCCCAGCGTCGGATGCGTCCACCTCATCAGCGCCTCGGCCCCGACACAGTGTCCGGAGATCAGGTCGACGCGGGGCTGATAGACTAGATGGAAGCCGGTGGGGCTTTGCAAAGCCGCCTCGAAGTCGCGCAGCAGCGTGAAGCTTCGCTGAGATGCGTAATCCAGCGTATTCGAGTGGATCTGAAAGAGTTTGCCTTTCGAGCGCGCATCCTGCGCCGCTCCTTGAGCGATCCTCAGCACGTCAGTGGAAGGTAGATCGCCAAGGGCAAAGGGAGCAACTCCAATCACGGTCGTGCTGATGGCATCGGGTCCACCGAGCTTGCGCAGCCGCTCGGCCCGGACGGTCAAGTGTTCGCTGTATGCGACCTCATCCATTCCATCGGGAGCCAAAGCTGCCAGTTGTGTGGCGCCGACGTGGTAGGCCTTCCGCTGCGGCCCGATCAACAGACGGAAATTGCGCGCAGCTGTCTTGACCATACTATCGATGGCAGCCTGCCCCATAACGCGCACGACATGGTTCATCTGATCGACGGAGATCAAATCCACTAGGACCGCGATCCGCCGTTCTCCCAGTGTATGATCACGAGCAAAGTCGCTCAGGTCATCGATGAACTGAGTTCGGTTCGGCAGTTCGCTGATCGGATCGATGCGTCCGAAGGCATGCTGCAGCTCGATCTGAGCCATTACCATAGCGGCGAGATCATGCAACGCCGCCAACTCCGATGGGTGTGCTTGCCGAGGCGACGTCCCCAGGACGCACATGGCACCGAGCCCGAAGCCGTCTCGCGTGACAAGTGGGGCACCGGCATAGAAACGGATGCCGGCCTTCGCCAAAACGCTATCGTGATAGTAGGGGTCCGTCTGGAAGTCTTCGATCACCACCAATTCACGGCTCTCGGCTACCTGAGAACACGGTGCCTTTTCGCGCGTGATCGACCGGTGCTCTACACCGATCCTGGACTTGAACCACTGCCTGTCACTATCAGTCAATGAGACGGCGGCGATAGGCAGGCCAAAGATCTGGCTCGCCATGCGTGTGATGCGGTCGAAATTCTCTCCTGGGGCCGTATCCAAGAGGTCAAACCTTCGAAGTGCGTCAAGACGATCAGTTTCTGTGGCCGACGTCATAAGTCGTTCCCCATGCCGTCAGCGTACTGGCTGCGGTCGCCTCATGTCCCAGGGTGCGGCAAATCTCTACAACGGCCTCATACCGAGATCCCGCTTCAGCAGAGCTCTGTCTCGCACAGCATGACAGGGCCATGGCCCTCGATCAAACTTGATCTATACGTCAGAAATAAATCGCGGGGTAATCACCCCTCTGCTTTGCCTGGAGTAGCGCAAACACATTACTTACTTATTAAAATTGCTCGACGAACTCGCTGATGAAATACATCAAATGATGGAATTCATGTATTCAGGGCGCCATCACAATATTTCTTTCGGCTCTAAAGGGCGGAGATCTGCCTCACTAGAGCTGAACACACCTAGGCCGCGCAAGGCGTCCCCTAACAGATCGTTACTTGTAGACACCGCTCCATATCGCCCCCCATGGGTTTCAAATGGGCGACCGATGCGGCGCACCACCTCACGCTCGAACGCGATGAAGCCTTCGACCTTGCCAAGTACGTTGGACAGCGGCCGGCAATCGATCTCAGCTCGGTATTTGGTGCCATCGGCACGGTAGTTGGTCAGAAAGCCATGGAAACGTTCACCGACCCTGAGGGCGTGATGGAACGCATCTAGCGTCGCCCGACGCGTTTCCTTGCCCTGCATGAAGCGCGGGGTCTGCCCAATGATTTCATTTAGATCTCGCCCAACGAGGTGGCCAAAGGCCGAGTTGGCATAGACGATGGTCGGGCCCGGCCGCTCTATGGATGCGTCCGTAATGACGATGCCGACGGGGAGGTCGCGGCCGAACGCCCGGATTATCTCGACGATCGTCATATGGGTAAGTCGGACACCACTTATTGAGCCTCAGTATGCTGGCGGCCATGCGCAGAGTGAACCAAAGCGTTCTGCAGGGTGCGTCATGCAAACGGCTGGGACCAGCCGACTGGTTCCACACTGGTCTTATGCATTCCGACCGCACCGCAGCGGATAACCCTGAGATGGGTTCCCGCGTAGCCGTGAAGAAGGTGCGGTGTATCCCCGGTGTCCTCGTGGGCGGGTGTTTCATCCGGTTTAGCGCCCGTTCAGTCCACTTTCGGCATGGAAGCCAACAGCCGCAAATCCAGGCAACCCATTCGTCTGACTATGTGGCATCACGTGCCTAGAAGCGGACGCTCCCGGGGACCGCAATGGGTCGAAAGCAACCTAAACGTGATGTCGGTTATCCGACCGTTTTCCCGACGATCCGGAGCGGCGGGTCGCGAACCGCTCAAAACCGCCCTGTTTATGTCGGAAAAAACTGTCGGTTTTTCTATTGCCGGATAAACGGTGTTTTGGCACTGTCCCGACATGCTCATCGGATATGCCCGCGTCTCTACCCTCGACCAGAACCTCGACCTGCAGCGTGACGCGCTGACCAAGGCCGGGTGCGAGCGGTTGTTTGAGGAGAAGAAGTCCGGGAAGGCCGGGACCAAGCGACCGGAGTTTGAGGCGGCGCTCGCCTACCTGCGCCCCGAGGACGTGCTCGTCGTGTGGAAACTCGACCGGCTAGGTCGCTCGCTCGTTGAGATGATGCGTACCATCGACGGCCTGCGGGTGAAGGACGTGCACTTCCGCTCCCTCACCGAGCAGTTCGACTCCGCCACCGCCCATGGTCGCTTCGCCCTGCAGATGCATGGGGCCATGGCCGAGTACTTCCTCGACCTCAACCGTGAGCGCACCATGGAAGGCCTGAAGGCGGCACTCGCCCGTGGGCGCAAAGGTGGCCGGCCGAAGAAGCTGAGCGAGGCCGACGTCGAAGCCGGTCGGGCGATGCTGGCGGCGGGCACGATCAGCGTGGCCGACATCGCCAAGCGCCTCGGGGTGAACCGGGACACCTTCTACAGCTACTTCCCCCGGGCACGAGCCAACAGCACCGCCTTCAGGGGCTAAGCTCAAGCGCGGCTGGTGTGGCCTCGCGGTGCTGCCCACACCGACGCTCTCTCTATAATGACGGGTACCGCACGCCACCACGCGCGGTCCTCCTTAAGGTGCCGCTCGTGATCCGTGAGAGATCGCCGGAGCGATATGCCGATCAGCCAACGCCAACTCGCCGTCTCCCTGCTCGAGGCCGCTCACATCGCCGAGCGTCACGCGATCGCGGCCTTCGTCGCCGACGCAGCGACACAACCGGCTCCTAACCCGTTCCCACAGACCAGCGTCGGCGCCGTGCGCCAGGTCTGGCGGCAGCGTGCTGCGGAGTTCCGGTCCTTCGCTATCGAGGAGATCGGGCTGATGTGTTTGCTGGCGGCGGTATCTGGCATGGGCGTGGACGAGACGCTCGTGCAGGAAATCCTACGGGCTGGGCCGCACACCGCGAACGTGTTCCATCATGGTGATGGCTGCCGGATCGTCGGCGTCGTGCTCTACGGCAAGCCAGGCACCGGCCTGCCGTGCCGTCCGACATCGAGGCTTAAGCGTGCTACTCCCACCTCCCGGTCGCGGGCCCGCATCGCAGTGGAGCAGCTCGATCTCTTTGCGCAGGTCTGAGCCTGACAGTCTCTCGCAGCCCCTTCCACAGCGCCATCCCGCAGGTGCCCGCTAACGGCGCCGTGGGTGTATACTGCACCGCGCCAATTAGGCGCGAGCATCCCTTCCCTTATGTGCTTCGCGTACACCGCGCGGGCAACGCTGCCGTATCGCGGTTCCCAGCGGCCACCATGAAACCACCGCGGTCACGGCAGCCCTGCGGGCGAGCGGCCCCTTAGCCCATGAGCTGATGTACGGAACCACGAACGGCAGGCGCTTCCGAGCCTATGTCGCCGACGTCCTCGTGCCCGTACTCCGCCCGGGTGACACGGTGGTGATCGACAACCTCGCCGCCCACAAGGTCACCGGCATCCGGCCACTCATCGAAGCGGCCGGGGCAGGCCTGATCTACCTGCTGCCCTACTAATAGAGGTAGCCAGGCTGGCTTTGCTCGCCCTCAGACCATGCCACTGTGCATAGAATGTAATAATGGCGGTTGACGAACCTGATCCCTGGTATGATGGAAAAATCATTCTCGCTCTCGACGACGGTCCAAACACGATATGGATCTATATCAGCAGGCAATTCCTCGTACGAACAGACATAATCTCCACACGATTGCGGGATCGGTTGAAAGCGCCGTTCGAAGGTGGACCGTGAGCCACGACGAGTACGTTGCTTGAACTTCGACGTTTTGGTAGTATTACTGATCATATTAAAGCTCCAGAATTTTGATGATATATATGTTATATTAGCATAATAATTCAGCATGAAAGCAAAATTATGCAGAAAGCATTTGTTTTGAAGGACTGCAGTGAAAAACTTAAACCAACGAGCTTGCCGCTCGACATCGTTCTTTTAAATAGGAACCGCTTCGAGCGCGGTCTTCGCAAATTGCTCGTCCGTCAGCCAGAACTGGACCATCGGCTCCTCCCACAGGAGCCGTGACTCACAGCCGCGCCATCCGCGCCACCGTTATACGTCCAGATGCCAAGAAAAATCGCGAGCAGATTGCTCTAGCGCGCGATCGCCTTAACCTGCAGCGATCTCAACTGGATTTCGAGCAGAAGATCCGCAAACTTGGCACGGCCTCCGCTGATGCCATCAACCGTCTTGCCGTTCCGAAAGCTCACTTGGACGTGCCATGAAGCTAAGCGTTAGCCTCGAATTCGTCGCATGATTTAGTAATTATCCGACAAATTTCGTTATATATCTCTGTATTGGTCATCGTATCAACAATGTGTGAAACATTTGGATGGAATGGCAAGAATTGAGCTTCATCTAATAGTTTATCTAGCAGCGAACAGTGAGTTTGATCGGCCCCCACGAGGTGGTCCAAGGGTAGAGTTAGTGCACGGTGGGCCGCTCCGCCACGGGTAGCTTGGCCGGCGGAGCTGGTCTGGCAAGCGCAGCCGGCCAAGCGGAGAAGGCTGGCATGAACACCTCCGGGGCC
>NZ_JAKSYN010000209.1:0-47255 GCF_022829565.1 Methylobacterium sp. J-001 | reverse complement strand
GAACGCCTCGTGGTTCCTGTCGCTGGCCGATGCCCGCGAGCGCATCGAGGACTGGAGGTGCCACTACAACGAAGATCGCCCCCATACGGCCTTGGGCGGCTTGACGCCCCGAGCCTTCGCCAACCAAGCTGTCACAGCCCGAAAACTTGCATAGGCCGTGGACCACAAACGGGGTCAACTCCACGTGCGCAAAGCCATACCTCAGGGAGGACCACTTTTCAGGGGGCAGGCCAGAAAGCGGACGAGCCACTCCTGACTCGCTGAGGTTATGCAGAGCGCCTGACATACAATGCCATGCGGGCAGAGTGAAAGCGCAGTCGCCGGCTCGTGATATATTACAGGAAAGCAATGAAGAGTTGTGCGCTTGTTTGTGAGCTCTACGATGCTCGTAGTTTGACTGGAGGTATCGCTCATCACAGCGGTGTCGGCATAAGACAGGTGCCACGGATCAAACCTCGACCTGCATGCCGGTTTGCGCGGTGATGCGGCTGTAGTGCTCGGTCCGGCGATGACGGGCGAAGTCGAAGATCGTCGTCTTGCCGAAGGCGCACTTGTCGAAGTCGCAGGCGGCCAGGATGAGTTCGTCCTCTTCTGTCGCCGCCCGGGCGAGGACGAATCCATCCGGATCGACGATGATCGAGCCTCCCATCAGCGGATGCCCATCCTCGATGCCGGCCTTAGCAACGCCGACGACATAAGTCGCGTTCTGATAGGCGCCCGCCTGAAGCGACAGGTCGGAATGGAACAGACGCTTCTCCAGGCCTTCAGAACTCTGCTGACCGTTCGCCGAGGGGGTGTTGTAGCCGATCGTGACGAGTTCCACCCCCTGAAGGCCCAAGCACCGGTAGGTCTCCGGCCAGCGCCGGTCGTTGCAGATCGCCATGCCCATCACGACACCGGCGTTGCGCCAAACGCGAAATCCGAGATCGCCCGGCTCGAAGTAGCGCTTCTCCAGATGCTGGTGGGTGCGCTCTGGGTCGTACTCGCTGTGCCCGGGTAGATGGATCTTGCGGTACTTGCCGACGATGGCGCCCGCCCGGTCGGTCAGGATCGAGGTGTTGAAGCGGCGGCCTTCGGGCGTCAGTTCGGCGTAGCCAAAGGTGATGGCAACGCCGAGGGCGCGTGCGCGCTCGAACAGGGGCGCCGTCGCGCCGTTCGGCATCTCGCGCTCGAAGAACGCGTCGATCTCGGCCTCGTCATCCATGTACCAGCGCGGAAAGAAGGTCGTAAGCGCGAGTTCAGGATAGACCAGCATCTCGACACCTCGAGCGGCGGCGGCTTCCAGCAAGGCGATCATCCGGGCCACGACGACCTGCCGGCTGTCGGCATGCTGAATCGGGCCCATCTGAGCGCCGCCGATGACGAGTTGAACCATGGGGAGCTCACCATTCTGGATACGTCACGGTCGGACCGAACGCCGTGCAACCGCGTATCCTCCCGCCGGTGCAAAGCCGCTGCCAAGCTCTGGAACCGGCGCGGGCACGAACCCGCATGCAACCGTTGCAGACAGCTTGGCTGGAGATTTGCGGGACCGCCGTCAGCCGCCGGCCATCCCACGTCGGCACGAGACCGAGGTCCCGACATGTCGACGTTGCCACCCTGGCGATCCGCGATCCTGTCCTTTGCCTTACTGCTGGGCATGCACGACGCCTCCTCGGCCCAGGGCGTGCTGCGGATCGGCATGACCGCCTCCGACATCCCGCTGACCACAGGACAGGCGGACAACGGTGGCGAGGGGATCCGCTTCGTCGGGCAAACGATCTACGACGCGTTGATCGCATGGGACCTCACCCACTCCGACAAGCCCGCCGACCTGATCCCTGGTCTCGCGACGAACTGGACGGTGGATCCGGTCGATAGGAACAGATGGACGTTCAATATCCGACCGGGCGTCAAATTCCATGATGGATCTGACTTCACCGCCGACGCAGCCGTCTGGAACCTCGACAAGCTGTTAAGGCCCGACGCTCCTCAATATGACCCACGCCAGTCCGCGCAGGGCAAGGTGCGTATCCCGGCGGTAGCGAGCTATCGGGCGATCGATCCGATGACGCTGGAGATCGTGACTAAGGCGCCCGATGCGACGCTGCCCTACCAGCTCGTTTATATCGCCATGTCCTCACCGGCGCAGTGGGAGAAGGTTGGTCGGTCCTGGGACGCCTTCGCCAAGCAGCCGTCCGGTACGGGTCCGTGGAAGCTTACGCTGTTCGCCCCGCGTGAGCGCGCGGAGATGGTGCCCAACGACTCCTATTGGGACGCGTCGCGTGTGCCGAAGCTCGACAAGATGGTGCTTGTGCCGCTGCCCGATGCGAACGCGCGTGTCGCCGCACTGCGTTCCGGTCAGATCGACTGGATTGAGGCGCCGTCGCCAGATGCAGTGGCGTCCTTGAGGAAAGCGGGCTTCACGATTGCCACAAACTCGTATCCGCACAACTGGACGTGGCACCTGTCTCGCATCGCGGGTTCACCCTGGAACGACATCCGGGTGCGCAAGGCGGTCAATCTCGCGGTCGATCGCGAGGGACTGAAGGAGCTGCTCGGCGGCCTAGCGGTTCCGGCTACCGGGTTCCTCCCGCCTGACGACCGGTGGTTCGGCAATCCGTCGTTCCAGGTCAGGTACGATCCCGGCGCGGCCAGGAAGCTTCTGGCGGAAGCCGGTTACGGGCCGGGTAGGCCCCTGAGGACGAAGATCGCAATCTCGGCATCGGGCTCTGGCCAGATGCAGCCCCTGCCGATGAACGAGTTCATACAGCAGAACCTCGCCGAGGTCGGCGTCCAGATCGACTACGAGGTGGTCGAGTGGAACACGCTCATCAACATCTGGCGCGCCGGTGCCAAGGCTGACATCTCACGCGGCGTGACCGGCATCAATTACAGCTACTCGCTGCAGGATCCGTACAGTGCGCTGATCCGTCATCTTAAGTGCGATCTGACGGCCCCCGTGGGAAGCAACTGGGGATATTATTGCGATCCAGCGATGGACAAGATGTTCGACGACGTGCGCAACACCTTCGATCCCATTCAGCAGGCCAAGGTACTGATGAAAATCCACGAGAAATTCGTCGACGATGCGCTGTTCGTCATGGTCGTTCATGACGTGAACCCGCGAGCCATGAACCCGAGCGTGAAGGGGTTCGTTCAGGCCCAGAGCTGGAACCAGAGCCTCTCACCGGTCTACATCTCGGCTCCGGAACGTTAGCGGATCAGATAAGCGCCGTCCTAAAGTCGATCGGACGTTGGCTGGATGTGGCAGAAAGCGGAATGACCGCTTCTGAAAAGGCTGCCCGGAGAAGCGGACGTTCTTCTACCAACCCAATTGAGGTGGCTGCCGCTGGCTCGTCGGGGAAGACGAGCCGCCCGGGGTCAAGGTCGGGCGAAGCCTCGAACCACGCCTCCTGCGCCGCCTCCACTTCACCGGAGCGCGGCCGACATAGCTGACATGCAGTTGATTATCCGAACGGCCTCCTCGATGCGCGCGGCAGTAAATGCGAATCCATTGCCCTCTCCCCGTCGCAGGCCCGGCCAAACGCAGAACAGATCCGCCAGAGCAGGAGATTGTGCCCACATGCGGATCTCGAAAGGAGCGTCGAAGCGGAGTGGCGGCGCTGCGCGATCCCGCAGCGCCGCCGCGACGGTCTTCTGGATCGCCGCGCAGGCCTGCGCGGGCGAGAGGCTGATGCCGCTGTTCTGTCCCGTCGCACGCTTGGTTTCCACGAATCGGGTCTGAGGAAACAGTGCATGGTTCTCGGCGATGAAGACGTCATCGCCGCTCCCCATCACGACCGGCACGCCGTATTCGCCAGCCAGCGCGCCGTAGAGACCGGCTTTGCCAAGTTCAAGGCCGTTGATCTCTAGCCGGGCGAAGGCGAAGTTGTTGACCGTGTGGGCCAGGATGCCCCGTCCGCTCGCCCGTGAGTGGTAGCCCACGAGGCAGACCGCATCGATGTCCTGATCGAGGCCGGCCATCATCCCGAGGGGCCGTGGCTTACCCTGGACGACCTGCGCCCTGGGATCGAGGAGGTCGGGGGGCATGTTGCGGAAGTTGCCGTGCGAGTCGTTGACCAGCACCGCTCGTGCGCCACCGTCGAACGCGCCCGCGATGGCGGCGTTGGCCTCCCGCGTCATCAGCAGCCGCGCGCGCTCGTATTCGGGGTTGCCCGGCGTCGTCTGGACGCGATGGTAAATCCCGGCGACGCCTTCGATATCCGTCGAGATCAGGATGCGCATCGCTCAGGCTCCGAGAATATCGGCCCAGCCGGGCAGGAGATCGGCCAGCGCGCGCCGCCTGTGGCCGTCGCGGCCCATTACCGCCTCGGCCCGCCATAAAGCGTGGATAATCGCCTGCTCGATCCCGTCCGCGGTGGCCTCGAACAGCGGGTCGAGCTCCGTGTCGTGCAGCAGGGCGAGCGCCGGCATCGGGCGCGCAGGATCGTGTGGCACGGTGTAGGCGGTCGAGAAAGCGAGCGCGATGTCGCCGCTGCCATGGCCGAACACCGAGCCGGTCCGGGCGAGACCCGCCCCGGCCCGCAGGGCGAGGCGGCGGAGCTGGCGCGCGTCGAGGGGCGCGTCGGTGGCGACGATCATGATGATCGACCCCTTCTCCGGGGCCTCCGCGGCCGAGTCCGGTTCGTCCGCGTCTGCCCGGAGGTGGGCGGCGAGCGGCGTGCCGCAGACCCGGATCTGGGACGGCTTGCCGAAATTAGAGAGGACGAGGGTGCCCAGCGTGAACCGGCCGCGCGTGCGCGTGCGGACCCGCCGGGAAGCGGTGCCGATGCCGCCTTTTAGGCCGAAGCTCGACATCCCGCGCCCGGCCCCTACCGATCCTTCCGCGACGTCGGCGCCGGCCGCGTCTAGGGCCTCGCGATAGTGGGACGCCCCCACCGCCATGCGCTGAATGTCGTTGAGGTAGCCGTCGTTGCACTCGAAGACGAGTGGGTTGAGCGTCGGCAGTACGCGCCCGATCTCCGGATTGTCAGCGATCGCCGCGCGGATCTGGGCCGCGGCCACCGCCGGCACCGCGAAGGTGTTGGTCAGGGCGATAGGCGTCTCCAGCACACCGAGCTCCTCGACTTGCATCAGGCCGACGGACTTGCCGAAGCCGTTCAGCACGACGCCGGCCGCCGGAACGCGGTCCCGGTAGGGATCGCTGCCGTGCGGCCGCACGACCGTGACGCCAGTCTGCACGTCGCCCTCGGCCAGCGTGCAATGACCGACTGTCACGCCCGGGACGTCGGTGATGGCGTCGCGCTGACCCCTCGGCAGGCTGCCGACGCGAGGCGTTGGGCGCGGGGGGGCGGCCGGCGTCACAGGCGGTCGATCTTCGGGTCGAGAGCGTCCCGGAGGCCATCCCCGAGGAGGTTGAAGGCTAGCACCGTGAAGTAGATCGCGAGGCTCGGGAACAGCGCGACGTGCGGCGCCGAGACCATGTCGGCGCGGGCCTCGTTCAGCATGGCGCCCCATTCGGGCGTCGGCGGCTGCGCGCCCATGCCGAGGAAGGACAGACTCGCAGCCGTGATGATCGAGGTACCCAGCCGCATTGTGAAGTAGACCACAATGCCCGAGATCGTGCCCGGCAGGATGTGGCGCAGGATGATCGTCCGGTCGGGAGCGCCGATGCTTCGCGCGGCCTCGATGTAGGTGCTGTTCTTCAGGACCAGGGTCGTGCCGCGCACGAGGCGCGCGAAGGCCGGGACGCTGAAGACCGACA
Organism: Methylobacterium sp. J-001; assembly: GCF_022829565.1. Classification (NCBI taxonomy): domain Bacteria; kingdom Pseudomonadati; phylum Pseudomonadota; class Alphaproteobacteria; order Hyphomicrobiales; family Methylobacteriaceae; genus Methylobacterium; species Methylobacterium sp. J-001. The sequence goes on along the minus strand of NZ_JAKSYN010000209.1, from coordinate 41,548 downwards.
CCGCTACGACGACGTTGACGAGCCCGGAGCCGAGGATGGCGACGACGCCGAGCGCCAGCAAGATGCCCGGGAAGGCGAACAGCACGTCGGACATGCGCATGACGATCCGGTCCCACCAGCCGCCGTAGTAGCCCGCCAGGAGACCGAGCACGGTCCCGACGAGACCGCCGACGGCGACCGAGAGGAATCCAGTCGCCAGGGAGATCCGCGCGCCTTCGACGATGCGGCTCAGGATGTCGCGCCCGAGGGGATCGACGCCGAGCCAGTGCGCGAGCGAGGGACCCTCGTTGATCCGGTCGTAGTCGAAGTCGTTGACCGGATCATAGGGCACGATCCACGGGGCCAGCGCAGCCACCACGACCAGCAGGCCGATGAAGCCCAGGGCGACGACAGCGACGCGCTGGCGCCGAAACTTGCGCCAGAATTCCGACCACGGCGTCCGGATGCCGGTGGGGACGGGCGCGACGGTGGGGGCGGCGGGGACGAGGATGTCGGTCACGGCCGGCTCACCTGTAGCGGATGGTCGGGTTGATGAGGCCGTAGAGCACGTCCACGACTAGGTTGATTAGGATGAACTCCAGCGAGAACAGCAGGACTAGGGCCTGGATCACCGGATAGTCGCGCTGGTTGACGGCATCGACGAGCAGGCGGCCCATGCCGGGCCAGTTGAACACCGCCTCCACGACGATCGAGCCGCCGAGCAGGAAGCCGAACTGCAGGCCCATCATGGTCACGATCGGGATCAAAGCGTTGCGCAGGCAGTGCTTGGCGATGACAACGCGCTCCTTGAGGCCCTTTGCGCGGGCGGTTCGCACGAAATCCTCGCCGATGACCTCCACGAAGGCCGCGCGGGTGAAGCGGGCCATCACGGCGGCCACGGCCGCGCCCAGCGTCAGCGACGGCAGCACGTAGTGCCGCCACGTGTCGGCGCCGACGGTCGGCAGCCAGCCGAGCTCGACCGAGAAGATTTGCATCAGGAGGATGCCGAGCGCGAAGGCGGGGAACGAGATGCCGGACACGGCGAGCGTCATCCCGACCCGGTCGGGCCATTCGTTGCGGTAGACCGCCGAGACGATGCCGATGATCAGCCCGAAGGCGACCGCCCAGGCCATGCTGGAGAGCGTGAGCAGGAGGGTCGGCAGGAAGCGCTCGCCGATCTCGGTCGAGACCGGGCGGCGGGTGCGGATCGAGACGCCGAGATCGCCGCGTGCGAGGTTGGCGAAGTAGCGCACGAACTGTTCCGGCAGGGGCCGGTCGAGGCCGAGCTCTGTGCGCACCAGGGCCACCGTCTGGGCGTCGGCATCCTGCCCGGCCGCCAGCCGGGCAGGATCCCCGGGCAGCAGGTGGACGAACAGGAAGACCAGCACCGAGACGATCAGCAGCGTCGGCAGCAGCCCGAGAAGCCGCTTGAGCAGGAAGGTCAGCATAGGCTCGCGCCCGCGATCCGGGGTTTGCGTGAGGCTATCGCGCGGGCGCGCCGCGCCGGGCCGGCCAACGATCGGGCCAGCCGGCGCGGGGTCCGCGATTGGCGGCTACTGAGCGACAGCGATTTCGCCGGAATCGATGTTGCCGTCGGGCATGACGTAGACGCCTGAGAGCCGCGCGGAGGTCGCGTAGAGGTTCTGCTCGGTGACCAGCGGCGCCCAGGGGGCGTCCTTCATCACGATCTCCTGCGCCTTGGCATAGAGCTCGGCCCGCTCCGCGTCGTTGGTCGAGACCAGCGCCTTGGCGAGGAGGGCGTCGAACTCGGCGTTGCTGTAGTAGGCGGTGTTGTTAAGCTTGGGCGGCCACGCCTCCGTCGCCAGCAACGGCCGCAGGCCCCAGTCGGTCTCACCGGTCGAGGATGACCAGCCGGCATAGTAGAGGCGGACGCGGGCGGTCTTCGGATCGGGGGCGGTCTGCACCCACTCGGTGCGCTGGCCGGGCTCCAGGGCCAGGGTCTGCACCTTGATGCCGACCTGCCCGAGCTGCTGTTGGAGGAACTGGATCGCCTTCTGGGCGGTGGTGGTGGTGTAGGCGCTCCAGAGGGTCGCCTCGAAGCCGTTGGCGTAGCCGGCCTCCTTCAGGAGTTGGCGCGCCTTGGCCGGGTCGTAGGGCCAGGGGTCCATCTTGTGGGCGTAGCGCACGCCCTGCGGGACGATGCCCTGGGCGGGGAAGGCGAAGCCCGAGAAAGCGACCTTGGCCAAGGCCTCCTTATTGATCGCGTAGTTGATGGCCTGACGGACGCGCAGGTCGTCGAACGGCTTCTGCAGCACGTTCATGCTGAGATACCGCTCGATGATCGAGGCGTGGACCTCGATCTTCAGCTTCTTGCTGGCTTCGAGCATCTTGGCCTGCTCGTAGGGCAGCGGGAAGGCGAAATCGGCCTCCCCGGTCTGCAGCATGGCGGCGCGCGTGCCGTTCTCGGGCACCGGCTTCCACGTGATGGTGTCGACCTTCGGGAAGCCGGCCTGCCAGTAGTCGGAGAACTTGGCGCCCTTCACGTAGTCGGTCTGCTTCCAGTCGACGAAGGTGAACGGCCCGGTGCCGACCGGGTGGAAGGCGATGTCCTTGCCGTACTTCTTGAGGGCCGTGGGCGAGATGATCGCCGCCGAGGCGTGGGCCAGTGAGTTGATGAACGGCCCGAAGGGCTCCTTAAGGGTGATGCACAGACTCGTGGGCGAGAGCACCTCGATCGTCTTGATGCGGTTGAACTGATTGTACCGCGCGAGGTGATTTTCAGGATCGAGCACGCGGTCGAGGTTGGCCTTCACCGCCGCGGCGTCGAACGTCGTACCGTCGTGGAATTTCACGCCCTCACGCAGCTTGAACGTGTAGACGAGGCCGTCGGGCGAGCTCTCGTAGCTCTCGGCCAGAACGTTGCGGACCTTGAGATCCTTGTCGAAGCCGAAGAGGCCCTCGTAGAACGACTTGGTGACGGCGGTCGTGAGCGTGGTGTTGGTGTTGTACGGGTCGAGGGTCTCGGGCTGGCCGCTGATCGCCAGGATCGGATCACCCGCGGCGGCGGCGGCGGGCGCGGCCGCCGCGGCGAGCAGGCCGGTGGCGAGGAGGAAGCGCTCGAACATGGTCAGACCTCGGGACATGAGACGATCCTGCTGGCGGGAATAGGCGGTGTCAGGCGGCTAGCCCGCCGACCGTGTGGCGGGCGACGAAATGGCCGGGGCCGATCTCGACGAGGGGCGCGACCTGCGGCTCGTCGCCGAGCGCCCGGACTGGGCTTGGGATCTCATCGGTCAGGAGCCGGCGGGCGCGCAGGTGTCGGCGGGCCGGGTCGGCGATCGGCACCGCCGCCATCAGCTTGCGGGTGTAGGGGTGCTGTGGGTTCTCGAAGATCGCGCGGCGGGGGCCGATCTCGACGATCTGGCCGAGATACATCACCGCGACCCGGTGGCTGATGCGCTCGACCACCGCCATGTCGTGGCTGATGAACAGGTAGGCGAGGCCGAACTCCCGTTGGAGGTCGAGCATCAGGTTCACGATCTGCGCCTGGATCGACACGTCGAGCGCCGAGACCGCCTCGTCGGCGACGATGACCTTCGGGTTCAGGGCTAGGGCTCGGGCGATGGCGATGCGCTGCCGCTGACCGCCCGAGAACTCGTGTGGGTAGCGCTGGGCCTGGTCGGGGGTCAGCCCGACGCGCTCGAGCAGCCACGCCACCCGCGCCTCAGCCTCCCGACGCGTCGCGATCCCGTGGACTAGCAGCGGCTCCATAACCGAGAAGCCGACGGTTAGGCGGGGATCGAGGGACGCGTAGGGGTCCTGGAAGATGAACTGGATGTTGCGCCGCAGGCCGCGGAGCTGCCCGGGTGGCAGGTCGCGGACGTTGCCGCCATCGAACTCGATCAGGCCGCTCTCGCTCTCCACGAGGCGCAGAAGCGAACGGCCCGTCGTGGACTTGCCGCAGCCGGATTCGCCGACGAGGGCCAGGGTCTCGCCGGGGTGGAGATCGAAGCTGACCCGCTCCACCGCGTGGACGCGGCGGCGCACGCGGTTGAGCAGGCCGCCGCGGATGTCGAACCGGGTGACGAGGTCGCGCACCCGCAGGATCGGCCCGGCGCCAGCGCGGACTGTGTCGTGGGGCACGTCGACCGTGGCGGGCGCCCCCTGTCCTGCCGGCTGTTCCCGGGCCTCGGCCCGCCGCAGGTCGAACTTCCGGGGCAGATCGCTGCCCGCCATGGCGCCAAGCTTAGGCACGGCGGCCAGCAGCGCCTTGGTGTAGGCATGGCGCGGCGCGGCGAAGAGCGCGGGCGCCTCCCCCTCCTCCACCTTGTCGCCGCGGTACATGACCAGCACGCGGTCGGCGATCTCAGCCACGACGCCCATGTCATGGGTGATGAAGACGACTCCCATCTTCATCTCGGCCTGGAGGCTGCGGATCAGTTCGAGGATCTGCGCCTGGATCGTGACGTCGAGGGCCGTGGTCGGCTCATCGGCGATGAGCAGCTGCGGCTTGCAGGACAGGGCCATGGCGATCATCACGCGCTGGCGCATGCCGCCGGACAGCTGGTGCGGGTAGCGCGTGAGGACGTTGCGCGCCTCGGGGATGCGCACTAGGTCGAGCATTTGCAGCGCCTCGGCCCGGGCGGCCGAGGCGCTCTTCCCCTGGTGGACGCGGATCGATTCCGCGATCTGATCCCCGGCAGTGAAGACCGGGTTCAGGGAGGTCATCGGCTCCTGGAAGATCATCGCGATCTCGGCGCCGCGGATCGCCCCCATCTTGGCGTTCGGGGCGGCGAGATCGAGGATCTCGCCCGAGCCGCGCCGGAACAGCATCTGCCCGGCCGCGATCCGGCCGCCGCCGTGCTCGACGAGGCGCATCAGGCTGAGCGAGGTCACGGACTTGCCGGACCCGGACTCGCCGACGATCGCTAGGGTCTCGCCGGCGTCGACGTGGAACGCCAGGTCGCGGACCGCCTCCACCGTCCGCTCGGAGGTCGCGAAGCGGACGGTGAGCCCCGTGACGGAAACGACCCGTCCCTCGGGCAGAGCGGCAGGAGAGGCGGTCCCAGCTGCGATGGTCGGCATGGCGGATCTCATCGCGCGGAGGCCGGGACGCGGCGAGATTCGCCGAAGATAGCGGTGTTCAGCATCTCGCCGGGGCGGACGAGGCCGCGATACATGCCCTCTGTGTTGAACGGCATCGCCACCTGCCCGCGCCCGTCGACGGCGATCAGCCCGCCGCGGCCGCCGACCGACGGCAGGCTTTCCTCGACAACCGCCCGGGTTGCCGCCTCGAGGTCCTGGCCCCCGTAGGCCATGCGCGCGCAGACGTCGTGCGCCGCCGCAACGCGAATGAAGGCCTCCCCCGTGCCGGTGCACGAGACCGCGGCGGTCCGATCGTCCGCGTAGGTGCCCGCGCCGATCAGCGGCGAGTCACCGATCCGACCGGGACGCTTGTTGGTCATGCCGCCGGTCGAGGTCAGGGCGGCGAGGTGGCCGTTGCGGTCGAGGGCGACAGCGCCCACCGTGCCGAACTTGCGGGTCTCGTCCAGGGGGCCCGAAGCCGCGTCGTGGTCGAGAGCGACCTGACCGGCGGCCCGGGCCCGGCGAAGCTGGTCGCGGCGCGCCTCCGTCGAGAAAAAATCGGGCTCGACCATCTCTAGGCCGTGCCGGCGCGCGAAGGCCTCGGCGCCGGCACCGGCCATGAGGACGTGCTTGGCCGCTTCCATCACCGCGCGGGCCGCGCGGCCGGGCCGGCGGACCCGCGAGACGCTCGCGACAGCGCCGGCCCGCAGTGTGGCGCCGTCCATGATCGCGGCGTCGAGCTCGTGGGTCTCGGCGCTCGTGAAGACGGCACCGCGGCCGGCGTTGAAGAGCGGGCACTCCTCCAGGAGGTCGACGGCGACACTCACGGCGTCGAGGGCGCTGCCGCCGGCGGCGAGGCAGGCCGCTCCGGCCGCCAGGATGTCGGCGAGGGCCGCGTGATAGCGCGCTTCGCCCAGATCGTCCTGGCCCTGCGCGATCGTCCCGGCGCCGCCGTGGATCACGAGAACGGGGCGGTGGTCGCTCATGGAACGGTTCCCGTAGGCGTGGTGTCGGACAGGTCGTCGGATCCGCCCTGAGGCGGCCAGGCGGCGTAGTCGCGGTCGAGCCACGGCAGCACGGCCTCCGTCACCCGCGTCGCCGCTGGAACGAGATCCTCGGTGGCGTGGGCGAAGGCGCTCGCCAGGGCCTCCACGAGTGCCGTCAGGCTGGCATCCGAGGCGGCGAAGTAGTGGCAGTCGGTCTGCGCGTAGAGCGTGATCGTGGCGGCGGCGACGAGGGGCGAGTGCGGTCCGTCGGTCAGTGCCAGGACCGTGGCGCCGTGCTTCTGGGCGATCTCGGCCAGCCGCACCGTGTCGGCGAAGTACCGCGGCGTGGCGAGGGCGATGACCAAGTCGTCGGCGGTCAGCCGGCGCAGGGTCCGGGCGGCGAAGCCGGGCCCCTCCAGTGTCGCCAGCAAGTGGACGTCCTCGCGGTTGACGTCGAGGTTGCGCGCCAGGATGCCGGCCGGCCAGCTGCTGCTGCCCAGCCCGACAACGTAGACCCGCCGGGCCCGGCGCATCGCCTCGACGGCTTGCGCGCAGGTCTGGCCGTCGAGCCCGCGCCGCGTCGCCTCGATGTTGCGGATGATGTCGGCCAAGGCTCCGTCGAGGATGCCGGACGCGGTCGCGGGCTGATCACGGCTGCCGCGCAGCTTCTCGACCGGTGCGAGCGCCTTCTCATAGCCGAGGACGAGGGCCGCGCGGAACTTTGCGTAGCCCTCGTAGCCCACGGCGCGGGCAAACCGATTAGCGGTTGCGACTGAGACGCCAACCAAATCTGCAAGCTCATTCACAGGCAGAGTCGCAGCGCGCAACGGATGATCAAGGACGAAGCGGGCGACTTCTCGGTGGGCGGAGCTGAGCGCCGGAAACGCGTGCGCGATCCGTTGCGCGACAGAAGGTTCCTTAGACTCCAACACCACGACGCTTAAGCCGATCAAAAATTCTCACCTCTCATCAGTCTGAGAATTTTTTTGATCATCCGCAAGCGCTTCGACGCTTATTTTCGCGGCACCAGCTGCACAAATCGCTGAACTTCCCAGAGAGATTGGGTCATCTCACTCGTGATCAGATGCGGATCCGAGGGCTTCGTCCCGAGGCGAGCCGTGATAATTTTGGTTCGCGGGCGATCGGTTCGTCGGTTCGGAGCAGAGCTTTCGGTGACGCGGTGCGCCGCGGGCAGCCTCGCTTTGCGCAGGTTGTGCGTCGCATTGCGGGAGCATCGAAAAGCCACTTCAATCAGTGGCCCAACCGTATTCTCAGCAGCGAGATAGATTTCTCGCCGGGTCCGACGAACATGTCGGCGTTGGCGATCGACGCTTGTAACTGTGGTGCGTAGGTTTTGCCTCTACCGCAAGGTCGGGCGCTCGCTTGGCTACAAGCAGACCAGAGTCATCACATCGGGGTCCGCTTTCGGGGAAGGACGAGAGCCTCCTGAATGATCGAGATGGGCGCACGGCCGAACGTCCGATTTTGCGCGCTCTGGCGATCCGGCATGACGTGGTCTGGCCGAAAGCGGACCGGCAGCTCTGACGTCCGTCCGCTGCAAAGGTGAACCCAGTCTCATTCTAGGAGATATGAGCGCGCCGGAAATGAGGGCCTCGCCGTCCGAGACGAACAGGTCGTCGGTCCGACCGAAAACATGGAAGACTTCATCCACATCGGGACGAAATACGTCGCCGATGTCTGACCGGTGCGTCGCGAGGGTTCGTGATAAGAACCTGTGGCGGGCGAGCGCGACGGCATGGGCGCCTCGCTGATCGACGGGAGGGCCGAGCAGGCCGTCCCCGTGGTCGACGCCGTCGATGCCCTGCTCAATCTGATTGCCGAGGACGCGGCCCCGCTGAGCTGCTCGTCGCAGGTTGCGCATGCCAAGGTGATCGTTCGCCCCGGCTCAGGTGCGGCCGATCAGCTCGCCGGTCACGCGGCCGCCCTCGAGAGGGGAGGAGCGACGGTGCGGTGCTGAAGGCGGTCAGCGACGGGCTGGCGGCAGAGCCGAGCCGCGGGGTTGACCGAAGCTGAATGTGTCCGGTCCTCTGCGCCCAGCGATCCTGGGTCACATCGCGATCGGCAGGATGGACACATGGGCGGATACCACCTTCCATCCGAGACCGGGCAAGCGCATCCAGGTTTGGCTCTGGCGCCCGATCCCGGGCTTGCCGCGCGGCCTGAACTCCAGATTGACGGTGGCGAAATCGGTCCCGATCGTCAGGATTTCCAGTCGGATCCATGCCTCCTTGGTGCCCCCCGACGGCGGATCGGCCGCGACGCGGGCGGCGTGAATCTCGGCGAACCCGTAACAGTTCTCTCCCAGCGCGTAGCGGATCGTATGCGGGCTATCCCAGAAGGTCGCGTCGAGCACGGCGATATCCTTCTCGACGAGCGCCTGCTCGTAGCGCTCGAACAAGGTCGCGATCTCGGCCACGACCTCCCGGCGGTTCAGGGTCACGTCCATTCAGCCCTCCAGCGCGACCGCAAGGCGGATCAGGTCGAGGTCGGTGCCGCGCGCACCGAGGATCGACAGGCCAACCGGAGCGCCGTCGACGCGGGCGCCCGGGATATTGACCTGCGGGACGCCGGTGAGGCCACCGTGGCTCGTCAGGCACGCGATGCGCTCGCGCAAGGGATGCAGCGCACCGAGCGGCAGCCCGCGCAGGGGCGCCGGGAACGGCGTGGTCGGAAGGCACAGGATCGTGCCGGCGGGCAGAAGCCGCGCGAGGCGGGCCCGGGCCTCGATCCGCATCAGGCTCGCGGCGCTGCGCTCGGCATCGGTCATCATCGAGCCCTGGATCAACGAGCGGGCGACCGAGAAGGCCATGCGGGGATTGCAGGCATCGAGCCAGGGCTCGAAGGTCTGCCACGCCTCGCTGCTCTGCAGGACGCGCTGCGCCCGCTGCCACACGGACAGGCCCTGCGGCGCTAGGGTCACGTCGCGCCGGTTGCCGACCAGGGCGGCCAGGCGGTCGATCTGCGGGGCCAGCGCCGCCTGCACCGCGGCGTCGGCGAAGCCGAGCGCGTCCGCGGCTACGAGGAGCGTGTGCGGTAACGAGTCCGGCATCGCCTGGTCGAACAGCACCTCGCCGACCCGCGCGAAGGTGCGCGCGTCCCGGGTGAACCAGCCGCAGGTATCCGAACCCGGTGCCTGGACGCAGATCCCGGCGAAGTCGATGCGGCCGTGGGTCGGCCGGATCCCATAGAGGCCGCAGAAGCTCGCCGGCACGCGCACGGAGCCGCCGGTATCCGTGCCCAGGGCGAAGTCGCAGGCGCCCGAGGCCACCGCCGAGGCCGAGCCGCTGGACGAGCCGCCGGGCACCCGGTCGGGCATCGTGGGATTGAGCGGTGTGCCGTCGTGGGCGTTCTCGCCGAGGATCCCCAGGGAGACCTCGTCGGTCACGGTCTTGCCGACGACCGAGGCGCCCGCGTCGAGCAGCATCTGCACCACACCGGCATGGCGGGTCGGTGTCGGGTAGACGCGGGGCCAGTCCGGATTGCCGCCCCCCGTTGGGGTGTCCGCGACGTCGATCAGGTCTTTGACGGCGAAGGTGAGGCCGGCGAGCGGCCCCGTGGCGGATCCGGCGACGCGCACTCGCGGCCCGGGCAGGAACGGGTCCGTCGAGAGGGGCGGTTCGGCTGTCATGCGGGGATCGGCTCCTGCCACTGCACGCCGGGCACGGCGGCGAACAAGGCTTTCGTGTAGGGGTGCTTCGGCGCGAAGAAGATCTCAGACGTCGGCGCGACCTCGACCACTTGACCGGACCGCATCACGGCGATGCGGTCGCAGACCTGCAGCGCGACCCGGAGATCGTGGGTCACGAACAGCATGCTGAGGTGCAGCCGCGCCTTGATATCGGCGAGCAGCGCGAGCACCTGCGCCTGTACCGAGACGTCCAGGGCCGAGACGGGCTCGTCGGCCACCAGGATCTCGGGCTTCATGGCGAGCGCCCGGGCGATGCCGATCCGCTGGCGCTGGCCGCCGCTAAACTCGTGCGGGAAGCGCTGCGCCGCCGCGGGATCGAGGCCGACCAGCGCCAGCATCTCGCAGGCCTGGACCCGCGCGATCCTCGGTTCGGTGCCGTGAATGATCGGCCCCTCGGCGACGATGTCGATCACGCGCTGGCGCGGGTCGAGCGAGCCGTAGGGATCCTGGAACACCATCTGCACGCGTCGGCGGTGCGGGCGCATCTGGCGGCGGCTCAGGTCGGCGACGCTGTGCCCGGCGAGAAGGATCTCCCCGCCGTCGACGGGCATCAGCCGGGTGATCGCCCGGGCGAGCGTGCTCTTGCCCGAGCCGCTCTCGCCGACGAGGCCCAGGGTCTCGCCCCGCCGCAGCGTGACGTCGACGCCGTCGAGGGCGCGGGTGACGCGGCCCCCGAACAGGCCACGGGCGCCGTAGGTCTTCTCGACCCGCTTGGCCTCCACCACCAAGGGGGCGGTGCTCGCGGCGCGCCGCGGCGGCGGCACGAGCTTCGGCACGGCGGCGATGAGCGCGCGCGTGTAAGGATGCTTCGGCGCCCCGAGGACCGAGGCCGCCGGCCCCTGCTCGACCAAGACGCCCTTCTGCAGAACCGCCACCGTGTCGGCGATGTCGGCCACCACGCCGAAATCGTGCGTGATGAATAGGATGCTCGTGCCGTGCTCGCGCTGCAAGTCGCGGATCAGAGAGAGGATCTGCGCCTGCGTGGTGACGTCGAGCGCCGTGGTCGGCTCGTCGGCGATGAGCAGCCGTGGGTTCAGCGCCAGCGCCATGGCGATCATCGCGCGCTGGCGTTGACCGCCCGAGAGCTGGTGCGGATAGGCGCGCAGCAGCCGGGCCGGGTCCGGGAGGTGGACACTGTCGAGGAGCGCGAGGATGCGCGCCCGGCGGTCGGCGCGCCCGAGCGGCGTGTGGATGCGCAGGACCTCGTCGATCTGCCGCCCGATCGTGTGGAGCGGGTTCAGGGCCGTCATCGGCTCCTGGAAGATCATCGCGATGCGGGCACCCCGGACCTTGCGCATTTGACGCGGGGTGATCGCGGCGAGATTCGCGCCCTCGAACAGGATGCGCCCGCCCGCGACGCGCACGCGCGGTCCCGGGAGCAGCCCGAGGATCGCACGGGCCACCATCGACTTGCCCGATCCGCTCTCGCCGATCAGGCAAGTGACCGCACCGGGCCGCAGGACGAGATCCAGATCGGTGACGGCATTCGGCCGGTCCGCGCCGGGGGGTAGCGTGATCGTGAGCGTCTCGATCTCGAGGACGGCGTCGCTCATCGCTCTCGGAGCCTCGGGTTCAGGACCTCGTTCAGACCATCCCCGACGAGGTTGATGGCAAGGACGGTCAGCAGGATCGCCAGCCCGGGGAAGGTGCAGATCCACCACGCCGACCGGAGGACCGCGCGGCCCGAGCTGATGATCAGGCCCCAGCTCATCACGTTGGGATCGCCGAGGCCCAGGAAGGCGAGCCCCGCCTCGATCAGGATCGCCGTGCCGATCAGGAGCGTGCCGACCGCGATGATCGCCGCGGTGCAGTTCGGCAGCATGTGGCGGAAGATGATCCGCGTGTCGCCCGCCCCCAGGCCGTCGCAGGCCAGCACGAACTCGCGGCTGCCGAGTGCCACGAACTCGCCCCGCACGAGCCGGGCGATGCCCGGCCAGGAGACGGCCACAATGGCCACGACCTCGCTGAACAGCGACGGCGACAGGATCGCCACGATCAGGATCGCCAGCACGAAGGCGGGGATCGTCTGGAAAAACTCCGTGAGCCGCATCAGTGCGATATCGACGCTGCCCCGGTAGTAGCCGGCGAGCCCGCCGATCAGCGTCCCGAGCAGGATCGCCCCGCCGGTAGCGCTCAGACCGATGATCAGGGAGGTGCGGGCGCCGTACGCAATCTCGGCGGCCACGTCCCGGCCCAGCGTGTCGGTGCCAAGCAGAAACGGGCTGCCCGGCGGCTGAAGGGCCGGGCCGACGAGCGCGAACGGATCGCCCGGATAGAGGAGCGGCGTGAGCGCCACGAGGGCGACCAGCCCAAGGAGCACCGCCGCCCCCGCGAGGGCGAGGCGGTTGCGCGCGAACCGCGCCAGGGCCGTGCGCATCGCTAGAGCTCCAGCCGCGGATCGAGGCAGACGTAAACGAGGTCGACGGCGAGGTTGATCACCACAACGAGACAGGCCGAGACGAAGAAGATGCCCAGGAGCAGGTTGAGGTCGCGCGACTGGAGCGCGTTGAAGGCCAGCGTGCCGACACCCGGCCAGCCGAACACCGTCTCGACCACGATGGAGCCGCCGATCAGGTTGCCGGCCTGCACGCCCGCCATGGTGACTACCGGCAGCAGCGCGTTGCGCAGGACGTGGCCGGTCATCACCCGCGCTTCGGTCTGGCCCTTAGCGCGGGCGGTGGTGACGTAGTCCATGCCGACCTGTTCCAACACGGAGGCGCGCATCACCCGGGCGTAGACCGCGAGGTAGAACAGCGCGAGCGCCACCGCCGGCATGACGAGGTGGCGGCCGACGTCCCAGACCTCGTCCCAGCCCTCGTTGTCAGCGCCGACCGTGTCGTAGCCGCTGGTGGGCAGCCAGCCGAGCCGGATGGCGAAAACCACGATCATCATCAGCCCAAGCCAGAAGCCCGGGGTCGCGTAGGCCACAAGGCTGACGAGGGAGATGAGTGCGTCACGCCAGGAATTGCGCCCGGTCGCGGCCACGAGGCCCAGCAGCGTGCCGATCAGCAACGCGGCCGCGAAGGCGGTGAGCATCAGCAGCCCGGTGGGCCAGAGCCGGTCGATGATGAGACCCCCCACCGGGCTGTCGTTGCGGAACGAGTAGCCGAGATCGAGGTGGAGCATGTTCAGCAGGTAGACGCCGAACTGCGTGGCCAGCGGCTGGTCGAGGCCGAACTTGTGGCGCAGCTGCTCCATGTATTCGGGGCTCGCTGCCCCGCTCTCGCCGGCCAGCACGGAGGCCGCGTCGCCCGGGGCGAGGTGGATCAGGAAGAAGTTGAGCACAATGATGCCGAGCACCACCGGGATCGCCAGCAGCAGCCGGTAACCGAGGAAACGCGCGAGCCGCACGGGTTTAAGCGTCCAACCAGGCCTGCTCGAAGGCTTGTTGGGTCCCGAGGGGGCCAGTCGTGTGGTCCTTGAGGCGCCGGTTGAACACGCTGACGTATTGCACGTCGATGAGCCAGATCATCGGGCTATCCTCCGCCAGGACCTGCTGGACCTTCTTGTAAAGCGCGGCGCGTTTCTCAGGGTCCAGCTCGCGCGCGCCCTCACCGAGCATCCGATCGACCTGGGGATTGCTGTAGAAGGTGTCGTTGACGAAGGTCACACCCTTGCGGATCTGGCTGGTGAGGAACTGCTTGTTCAACCCGTAGACCGGATCGACGCCCTGGCTGAGGAACGGCTCGTTCAGGTCGTAATCGTAGTTCGTGTAGACGCGCCGCAGCCAGGTCGCGGTGTCCTCCGAGCGGAGCGTCACGGCGATGCCCACGACGGCGAGCGCCTGCTTCAGGTACTCGGCCTGCCGCAGCCACTGCTCGCCGAAGGAGTTCACTTCCAGGTGCAGGGCGAAGCGGGTCCCGTCCGGGCCGCGCGGGGCGCCGGCCTCGTCGAGCAGCTTGTTGGCGATGTCCAGCCGGTCGGGCACATCGTACTGGCGCACGTCGTCGGTGTAGAGGCCGGCGGTCTTGAACTTGCGGCTGAGCGGGCCGGTGGCGGGCAGGCCGTAGCCGAACATCACGTCCTTCAGGATGACCTTGCGGTCGATGGCGTAGGCGATCGCCTGACGCACGTCCTTCTTCTGAAGATGCGGGTGACGGCCGTTCAGCTCCAGGACGCTCTGGGCCGGCGTCATCTCGTAGCCCTTGGTCGTGAGATCGAGGATCGGGTTGGTCTTCATCCGCGCGAGGTCGGCGTAGTTCACCGCGCTGTAGCCGGCGAAATGCGCCTCCCCCGCCTCCATGGCGGCCGAGCGCGTGGCGGCGTCCGGAATGAACCGGGCGACGATCCGGTTGAGATACGGCAGGCCGGGCTTCCAGTACTTCTCGTTGCGATCGAGGCGCACGAACTGGCCGCGCTCCCAGCTCGTGAACTTGAACGGGCCGGTTCCGATCGGCTTGTTGGCGCTGGGGTTCTGCAGGACATCCGTGCCCTCGAACACCGAGCGGCACAGGATCGGCAGGTCTCGCCCGGAGAGCGCCTTCATGATGTAGGGCGCCGGATTGGCGAGCCGCAGGATTGCGGTCATCGGGTCCGGCGTGTCGACAGCCACCAGCTCAGCCAGCATGACCGGCGCGATCGGATTGTACTTATTCAGGATCTCCATGAAGGAGTACTGCACATCGGCGCTGGTGAACGGCTTGCCGTTGTGGAAGGTCACACCGTCCTGAAGCTTGAACGTGATGGTCTTGCCGTCGGACGCGACCTCCCACGACTTCGCGAGGTTCGGCTGCGGGTTCTGGTCCCAGTCGTAGGTGCACAGTCCCTCGTAGACCTGCGTGGCGATCGGCGGGATGTTGCCCGCCGATACCGCGTAGTGCGCCAGGGTCGAGGGCTCTGGATGGACGATCATCACCATCGTCCCCCCGCGTTTCGGCTCGGCGGCGCGCGCGCCGCTCGCCGCGACTGCGAGGCCGAGGGGAAGCGCGAGAACCGTGCGGCGGGAGAGATCAGTCGTGTCGAACGTGCGGGACAAGCCGGAGGACTCCTGAACCATCCCTTCGATCAGCAACATGCATGCCATGCAGATTTTTGACGGACGGGTCATGACATCGTCAGACCATGGAGATATTTTTGTAGATGCGACCGATCGCCTTCGAGGGCCGGATAAACATTCTGAACATCTTTGCCATGGCCGGACGCGCTGCCGCGCGACCTTCGGGCCGAGCAGCGGGCACGACGAACCGCGCGGTTCAGCCGGCTCGTATCCGGTCCGCCCTCGGATGGCAGAGCGGCGACTCAAGTCACTGCAAAGCCACGAGGATCGCCTTCGGCACCTTGCAGATATACGTGTATTTCGGATTGACCATCTGCGTGCAGCGCGCCTCGGCGATTTGCGCGAGCAGCAGGTAACCGTCGGGCTCGGGGATGTTCCACTCATCCGCGAGCCAGTAGATCATGTCGGCGAAGGCGATGCGCATCGCATCCTCGAGCGGCCGTGCGCAGCCGAGCGTGCAGATGTGCGTGGGCGTCTCGATCCGCGGATGGCTGAGCCGCGCCGGTGCAGGCGCGAGGCTCACCCGCAGGGTCACGTTCGCACCGATCTCGATCGCCCCCATTCCGACCGCTTCGCCGTCGCCCTGGAGCGCGTGACAATCGCCGATGAAGAAATGCGCGCCGGGCTTCTCGACCCGCAGCATCACCGTGTTGCCGGTGGTGACCTCCTGAACGTCGAGATTGCCGCCATGCGTGCCGTTGTCGACCGTCAGGACCGCGCCGTGGACCGGCGCGACGCCGATGACGCCGGCCATCGGCTTCACCGGCAGCCGCAGCCGGTCGTTCCAGATCACATGGCCGTCCTGCACGTCGACGACTTTGGTGCGGATGCCCCATTCCTTGCGGCGGACCCAGTCCGGGAACATGCCGTGCCCCGGCCAGAGCGAGCTGTAGCCGCGCGGGCCGAGTTCCATGTCGAGGATCTCGACCTTCAGCATGTCGCCGGGTTGCGCGCCCGCGATCTCGATCGGGCCCGTCGCCCCGTTCACGAACGGGAAGGTGACGTCGGCCTCGGTCAGGTTCTGCCCCAGATCCTTGATGACGCCGTCGCCGATGTTGATCACGCACTCGACCGTGACGATCTCGCCTGGTGCGATCCTCGCTACGAAGGGCTCGTCGCCCGAGAGGGCGTACTTGATCGTTCCCTGCTTGCTGATGCGCTGCGTCACACTGGGCTCCTGGTGGCGTTGGTTTCGGGGGATGGCGCGGGTCAGAGATGATCCCGCCAGGGCATGAGGATCCGTTCGGCCCGGCCGACCAGGAAGGTCAGGACGAGGGCCAGCGCGATCGTGCCGACCAGCGCGGCGAAGACCTTCGGGATCGCGTAGAGGGAGCCCGCCTGGAAGATGGCGTGGCCCAGACCCACGGACGACGACATGAACTCGCCGACGATCGCGCCGATCAGCGCGAAGCCGACGGTGAGCTTCAGGCCGGCGAAGATGTCGGCAAGGCTCGACGGCACGACGAGCTTGGCGAAGATCTGCGGTTTCCGCGCGCCGAGGGTACGCAGGAGGTTGATCTGGTCCGGATCGACGCCTAGCGCGCCCTTGTAGGAGGTCACGAGGGCGACCACGACGACCGACAGCGTCGACATCGCGACCTTCGAGGCGAGACCCGTACCGAACCAGATGATGATGATCGGGGCGAGCGCGATGATCGGGATCGAGCCGATCGCGACGATGAAGGGCTGGACGACCCGCGAGACGAAGGTCGAGTACCAGAGCGACAGGCCGGCGAGCGTCCCCACGACATTGCCGATCAGGAATCCGAGCCCCGTCTCGAGGGCCGTGACGCCCGCGTCGCGCAGGAGCGTGCCGTCGGCGAGACCCTGCCAGAGGAACCGGCCGATCGCGGAGGGCGAGCCGAACAGGAACGACGCTTGCGGGTTCAGGCGCGTCTGCCATTCCCAGGCCGACAGCAGAGCCGCAAGAAGCGTGACCTGCACGAGCAGGACGAGCACGCCCGCCCGCAGGCGCGCATTGTCGCGCGGCGGGGCCTTCTGGCTCTCTCCAGCGATGGTTGCCGGTCCGGTCACAGCGTCCGACATCTCAGGACCTCGCGGCAGCACGGCTGATGCCAGGCCCGGCGCGGCCGAGCGTGGAGCGTGGGATGTCGAGATCGGCCCAGATCTGGCGGACGTAGTCGCCGAAACCGGTGCTCTCGCGGGCGCCGATCATGTCGTCGGGCGCGCAGTCGAGGTCGATCGTGTAGCTGGCCTTGACGGCGGTCGGCCGCCCGCTCAGCACGAGGACGCGATCGGCGATCGACACGGCTTCCTCGATGTCGTGCGTGATCAGGAGTGCGGACTTGGCCCCCTCGCGCACGAGCCGTACCGTGTCGGCCTCGATCAGCAGCTTCGTCTGGAAGTCGAGCGCCGCGAAGGGCTCGTCGAACAGCAGGACATCCGGATCGTTGATCAGGGTGCGGGCGAGCGCCACGCGCTGGCGCATGCCGCCCGACAGGGTCGCAGGATAGGCCCCGGCGAACCCGTGCAGGCCGAGCTGGTCGAGGAGCGCCCGCGCCCGTTCGTCGGCCTGCCCGCGCGGCATCCCGCGCAGTTCGGTCCCGAGCTTCACGTTGTCGAGGGCCGTGCGCCAGGGCAGCAGAAGGTCCTTCTGCAGCATGTAGCCGATCCCGCTCGGCGGCCGTCCGCGTCGGTCGAGGGGCGCGCCGTTCCAGAGGATGCGGCCCGAATCCACCGGCGTCAGACCGCAGACGGCATTGAGCAGCGTGGTCTTCCCGCAGCCCGAAGGCCCGACGATCGCCACGATCTCTCCGCGGGCGAGCGCGAAGGTGAGGTCGCCGACGACCGGCAGGAGGCGACCGCCCGTCCGATACGCCTTGGCGAGGCGCTCGACGGCGAGCGGAGGCACGGGGTGGGGCGCGGCGGGCGGGGGGCCTTCGGACATTGGGGCGCCGGTCAACCGGCGCGCTTCGCGGCCTTGTCGGCAAAGGTATTGTCGACGACCTGATCGAAGTTGAGCGTGCCCTTGATGTTGCCGAGATACTTCTGCATGCCCATCAGGCTTTCCCAGGCGTCCTTCTCGGTCACGACGGTTGAAGCCGGAATCTTATATTTCAACTCGGCCTCGATCGCCGCGTCCACGACCTCGCCCGGCAAATCCGGGAATTCCAGCCGCGCGACCTTCTTCGCGTAGTCGGGATCGCCGTAGGTCTTGCGCCCGGCTTCCTCGAAGGCCGTTACCAGAGCCTGCACGGTCTCGGGATCCTTCTGGATCGTGCCGGGCAGCACCATGATCCCCGTGTTGCAGAAAGGTCCGACGTAGTTCGAGAAATCGAACACGATCCTGGCGCCCTGCGCCACCGCCTGCGCCACGCCGGGCTGATAGGCGACCGCGATGTCGGCCGCACCCGCGAGCATAGCGGCGATCTCGGTTCCGGGGCTCACCGGCACGATCGTCGCGTCGGTGCCGAGCTTCATGCCGTTGCTCGCGAGGAGCCGCTTGGTGACGCTGAAGTTGGTGTTGGGCTCCGGCGAGGTGGCGATCCGCTTGCCCTTGAAGCCCTTCGGGTCGGTGAAGGGCTCGACCGTCTTCGAGACCGCGAAGTAGTGGGCCCGCTGAACGACGGTGCCGACGACCATCCCGGGGCCGCCGTTCTCGCGCGAGATCACCACCATCGTGGGATCGCCGATGGCGAAATCCGCCGAGCCGCCCAGCACGGCCGCGAAGGTCTGCGTGTCGCCGCCGGCGGCGCTCACCTGCATGGCAAGGCCGTTCTTCTCGAAGATGCCGGCGTGAATCCCAACGTAGAGGTTTATGTAGCCCAGGTTGTGGACGGCCTCGCTGAAACGGACCGTCTTGAGGCCCGCGGCGCGTGCGGCCATCGGCGCACCGACCGCCAGGCCGGCCATGCCTTTCAGGATCGAGCGCCGATGGAGCAGGGGCGACCAGGATGGGGGCATGCGAACTCCGTGAACAGCGACGAGGCGATGGGTCGACAGCCGAACACGCGCAATCGCGCACGGACAAGATCGCACGATTTCAGCCGACGGCCACTATTCTAAGCAAGTTGGCTGCCAGACCACGCGATTGTTCGCCGAAATAAAGCGTTCTTCGAGCTTAGATCTGCTCGGCATGCGCGGGATGCATCACGTCTGTCCGAGAGTTGACGCAGATGAGGCGCCCGGTACGCCGCTCCGGCGCGTTCGACGTGCATCGGTGCCCGCAGCGTCAGCACGACGGTCCGGTCGTCCACGGCCTCGAGGCCGGTAGTCACGTCCATGAGCCGGCCGCCCAGAGCACCGCGGGCCGCCCAGCGCTTCAGCGAGGCGACGCAGTCGGCGGCCCGGACGGGCGCCCCATCGTGGAAGCGCAGCCCGTCGCGCAGGGTGAAGCGCCACGTCAGCCGGTCATCCGACACCGACCACGTGTCGACCATCTGCGGCCGGAACACGCCCGTGCGTCCGGCGCGAACAGCGTGTCGTAGACCATGTAGCCGAAGGTCCGCGTGATGTAAGCCGTGGTGAAGTAGGGGTCGAGGGTGACGATCTCGGCCTCCAGCACCGCCTTCACCGTCGTTTCCGCGCGGCCGGAGATCGGCGCAAGCAGCGCCGCGGCCGCGAGCAGGCCGCAAAACCAGGATCGTCTCATTGCGCATTCACCCTTTGCCCTGAGCCGGTAGGCAAACGGGATACCAAGCTGAGCACGCGCCTGGCGTATGAGCCGAGGCACCGGCATGGATGATGCAGGGCCTGTGCACCTTCGAGGCGCTCACACGGTCCAGGGAAACGCATGGCCTCCGCGAGCGGACGGGTTCTCACGGGCGCGGAGGTGAAGGCGCTGTCGCAGCGTTCGGACGGGCGCGGTGCCATCCGCCTCGGCGCGCATCTCCTGATGCTGGCCGGGGCCGGCTGGCTGGTCTGGTGCTCGGGACCCTGGACGCTGCTGCCCGCCATGCTGCTGCTGGGCATCGTGCAATCGGCCCTGTTCGCGCCGATCCACAAGACCGTCCACCTGACCGCCTTCCACTCGCGCAGGGCCAATGCGGTCGTCGGTTGGCTGGTGGCCTGCCCGTCGCTGCTGAACTGGCACTTCTACACGGCCTTCCACTTTGCCCACCATCGCCACACCCAGGATCCCGAGCGGGATCCGGAACTCGCGCTGATGCCGCCCTCCACCCTGGACGCCTATGTCTGGCGCGTGCTGGCGCTGCCCTACTGGCGAACCCGCCTGCAGGTGGCCTCAGCCGGCCTGCACGGCGGCCTCTCGGCCTACCCGTTCATCACCGATCGCGCCGCGCCCCGCATCATCCGCTCGATCCGGTCGATGTGCGCAGTCCTGTTCGCCGGCGCGGCCCTCGCCGTGGTTCTGGTCGGCTGGTGGGCGCCCCTGATCTTCTGGATCGGGCCGCAGCTTCTGGGACAGCCGTTCCTGCGGCTTTACCTGCTCGCCGAGCATACGCTCTGCGCGATGGATGACAACGGCCTGACCAACACGCGCACGACCTTGACCAACGGGCTCATGCGGCTCCTCATGTGGAACATGCCGTTCCACACCGAGCACCACCTCTACCCGTCGATCCCGTTCCACCGCCTGCCGGATGCCCACGCGGCGATGCGCGCGCGGCTCGGCGTGTTGCAGCGGGGCTATGCTCGCTGGCATGTCGGCTTCGTGCGGACGTTGCGCCCGTGAGCGGCTGGGCGATGGCCACCGGAACCTTCGAACTCGGGGACCTGTCCCTTCAGTCGGGCGCGGTGCTGCCGGGTGCGCAGCTGCGCTGGAAGACGCACGGGACCCTGTCGCCCGGGCGCGACAACGTCGTGCTCTACCCGACGAGCTACGCGGCCCAGCATCCGGACCTCGAATGGCTGATCGGCCCCGACGGGGTGCTCGATTCCGGCCGCTGGTTCATCGTCATCCCGGACATGTTCGGCAACGGCCTGTCGTCGAGCCCGTCGAATACGCCGAACTGGCCCGGCCTCGTCACCGCCTGGGACAACGTTTACGCGCAGCGCCGCCTGCTTGCCGAGACCTGGGGGATCGCGCGCCTGCACGCTGTCTACGGCTGGTCCATGGGGGCGCAGCAGGCCTATCACTGGGCGGCCCTGTTTCCCGAGCGGGTCGGCCGCGCGGTGATCAATTGTGGCAGCGCGCGGACCGCCACCCACAACCGCGTGTTCCTGAAGGGCCTCATGGCGGTGCTGGAAGCGGCGCCGGAGCATCACGGCGCAGGCCGCTTCTCGGCCGAGCCGATTGCCGCCCTCCAAGCCTTCGGGCGCATCTATGCGGGATGGGCGCTCAGCCAGGACTTCTACCGGGCGGATCTGCACCGGACCGCGCTCGGCGCCCCGGATCTCGACACCTTCCTGCGCACCGACTGGGAGGAGCGCTTCGCCCGCCGTCCCGCGGCCGATCTCTATGCGCAGCTCTGCACCTGGGAGGCGGGCGACATCAGCCGCGACCCGCGCTACGGCGGTGACCTCACCCGGGTGCTCAACGCGATCACGGCCCGGCTGCTGCTGATGCCGGGCGAGACCGATCTCTACTTCCGCGTCGCCGACAACGCTGCCGAGCTGCCGCACCTGCGCGATGCCGTCCTGCAGCCGATCCCGAGCATCTGGGGCCATCGCGCCAGCAACCCGTCGACCAACCCGGCCGATGCCGCCTTCCTGCGCGAGACCGTGCGGGCGTTCCTCGCCTCGGCTAAAACCGACGCGCCCTGAGCATCGCGCTTTCGCCGTTGCGGAAAACCCGGCCGGGGCGTGCGCGTTGAACGGTCAGGCGCCCCGCGCGTCGTGCGATCGTACAGAGGACCCGATGGAATACAGGCAATTCGGACGCTCGGGCCTCACCGTGCCAGTGCTTAGCTTCGGCACCGGCACGTTCGGGGGGACGAACGAATTCTTCCAGCGCTGGGGGCAGACGGACGTGTCCGAGGCGACCCGCATGGTCGATCTGTGCCTCGATTCCGGCGTTAGCTTCTTCGACACGGCCGACATCTATTCGGCGGGCGCCTCGGAGGAGATCCTGGGGCAGGCCCTCAAGGGGAAGCGCCAGCGGGCGCTGATCTCGACCAAGGCGACGTTCCGCTTCAACGACGACCTGAATCAGGTCGGGTCCTCGCGCTATCACCTGATCCGCGCCTGCGAGGCCAGCCTGAAGCGGCTCGGCACCGACCATATCGACGTCTACTTCATGCACGGCTTCGACGCGCTCACGCCCGTCGAGGAGACTTTGCGCGCCCTCGACGATCTCACCCGCTCGGGCAAGATCGGCTACATCGGCGCGTCGAACTTCTCGGGCTGGCAGCTCATGAAGGCGCTCGCGACCTCGGAGCGCTACGGGCTCGCCCGCTACGTCGCCTACCAGGGCTACTATTCCCTGATCGGCCGGCACTACGAGTGGGAGCTGATGCCCCTCGGGATCGACCAGGGCGTCGGCCTGATGGTGTGGAGCCCGCTCGGATGGGGCCGCCTGACCGGCAAGATCCGCCGGGGCCAACAGAACCAGAGCGGCCGCATCGCGGCGGGCGGTGCCGAGGGCGGACCGCCGGTCTCCGACGAGTATCTCTTCGGCGTCGTGGATGCCCTCGACGCCGTGGCGGCCGAGACCGGCAAGACCGTGGCGCAGGTGGCGCTCAACTGGCTGCTGACCCGTCCGACCGTGTGCAACATCGTGGTCGGCGCACGCACGGAGGAGCAGCTGAAGCAGAACCTCGGCGCCCTGGGTTGGGCGCTGACGCCCGAGCAGGTGGCACGCCTCGACGCGGCGAGCTGGGAGACGCCGATCTACCCCTACTGGCACCAGAAGGGATTCGACGAGCGCAACCCGAAGCCGACGACTTGGTAGAGAGCGCTGACAGTGGCTGTGCGCGGTGCATGGGCGGGGTCCACCCTGGCGGGGGGCGTGCCAACCAATGGTGCAGTCAGCCGCCTTCGGGCGGTACCGGGCGGTACCGGGCGGGATAAAGCAGCGCGTCGCCATCGCCCGGGTGATCGCCGACGAGGCTGAGGTGGTGCTGACGGACGAGATCTTCGGGGCGCTCGACTCCAAGACGCGAGCGCCTGCAAGACGAGCCGCTCCATCTCTGGTCCCGCACCGGGCTGACGATCCTGTCGGCACCCACGCCGTCGAGGAGGCGATATTCTTGGCCGGCCGCGGCGTGATGATGTCGCCCGGCCCCGGCCGGACCGAGACGATCTATCCGGTGGACCAGCCCCAGTAGCGCGATGTGGCGAGCTTGGCCGTCAGCGACTTGCGCCGGATGGGCACGGCCCCCGACCCAACCGGACGACCGCCCCTACGCCCTGGCGAAGGCCCGCCGCATCGTCCCGGACCGCTCCGGGTGGCCGGTGACGACGGGCGCGTGATCGAGAGGGAGGTCCAGGCTCTGCCGCCGGCCGCAATTCCAGAACCGCTCGCGATCGGCGCTCTCCGGCTCTTCGACGGGGCTGCGCCAAAGGTCTTCGCGGTGGAGGCTGCCGTCGCCGGGGCGGTCGACACCACGCGGTGCGGCGGCTGGCGCCGCAACATAGCCAGCCGTGCCGCGACATCACTGATTTGGCGATGTCGAAACCCATGACTTCCGGAGTCGACAATGTCTGTCTCTGAGGCGTCCGCACGTATCCAGTAACGTCCGCTTACGAGGCGTTGTCACGGCCGGCTCGATGACCGCAATGGGCGCATTGCGGAACGTCCGGTTTCTTTAGTTGCGTCACGGCTTGATTCGGGCTCCCATTGACCTCGACACGCCGAAGTAGCGGAAGAGCCGTTCAAATTATCGCGCCACCTCAATGACATACGTGTTCGCAGTTTTATTCCAACTGGCGCGCCAACGGCGCGGCGAACATCGGACATGGCTGTCTCGACCGCTCCGGTCACCCCTCCGCTCCCGAAGGCGTGCGTGCGCCGCTCTGCCCCGCGGCCGCGACGTGGCGGAGATCGGCGATCGTCGCCCGGGCGGTGTCGAGGGCGATGGAGACGGCCGACATCGTGGCGGCGTCAGGCGCCCGCTCGCGGGCGTAGCGGACCGCGTCGCCGGCCAGGCGCTCGACCTCGCGGGTGAGATCGGCGATCGCCGCCGGGTCCCGGATGGCCCGGGCCTGCTCGGTGATCGCCAGAAGGCGCTCGACGATCTCGTCGATGTGCTCCCGGCGCAGGCCGGCCAGGCGCTGCCGGATCCAGGCCAGGATCGAGACCAGGCCGCCGGCCAGCGCGCCGAGCAGGTAGAGCGTGTCACCGTAGCGCTCGACGAAGCCATGCTGTTCGCGCTCGTAATAGTCGAGCGCCCCCGGATGGATCGGGATCCGGGCGCTGGTCGCCGCCACCGTGGTCTCGTAGGCGGGGGCCTGGACGTAGTCGGCGGCCTCGGTGGCGTGGCCGGCTTCCGTGCGCTTCTCGAACAGCTGCTGGGTCATGTCGGCTGCCATCGCGCGGCTCAGGGAGGCGCGGGCCATCAGGCGATAGGAGGCGCCCACCGTCTTCACGTCGTCCGCCGGCAATTTCGGCCGGCCGCCGAACAGGCCGCCGGGGATGGTCACGGCCTGGAGCTTGGGGAAGCGCTCGATCACCGCGTCGTCGTCCTCGACGGCGACGAACTCGACCTTGCCGCCCCGGGCCACCGAGCGGACCGCCGCCACCAGAGCGAGGGCCTTTGGGGCGGAGGGCGCGATGATGCTGATGAAGGCGTCGATCCGCTTCTCGCGGATCGCCCCCGCCACAGCATCCTCCGCCACCGGCACGAGCACGACGGCGCGGTCGCCGGGGCCGCCCCCCGTCCCCGGCTCCAGGCTCAGGCCGTAATAACCCAGGACGCTCTTGAGCAGCCAGATATCCGCGTCCCGGTGGCCGCCGATGCCGAGCCGCTTGCCCGCCAGGTGCGGGAAATCCTTGATGCCGGCCTGCTCGGGCGAGGCGATGATCATCGCCTGGTCGCGCAGGATCGCCAGGGTGAGGCCGTTGGTCGGCAGCAGGACGTCGGGCCGCACCACCGCCAGGTCGGCGCGCCCGTCCTGCAGGGCGGCGGCGCTCTCGCGCACGTCGTCGAAATCGAGGATCTTGAGGCGCAGGCCGGTGCTGCCGGATTCCAGCGCGTTCGCGTAGGCCCGGATCAGGCCGGGCTCGGTCCCGTCCCGGGGGGCGACCGCGACGATCAGTACCGTTGCCTGCAGGAGATACCAGGCAAGGAGGGCGGCAGCGGCCAGGAGCGCGACGGCGCCGGCCAGCAGGGTCTCACGGCGCAGCAGCCAGGACAGGGCGGTGGGCATCGGCCTCTCGGTGGGTCACGTCCGCGCCCAGGGCGCAGCTGGGAGGAACGGCTACAACGCCATCGCGGGGGCAGGAGCGACGTCGCGGAGACGGGCCGGTGCCGGCCCGGTCTGCGCCGGGGGCTCGACCGAAAAATACGCCATCGGCTCCCGGCGGCCGCGCAGGGGCTCGCGGCTGACCTCCCGCCAGGTCGCGGTCACCGAGCTGGCCGCGTGCCGGACGGCCTCCGAGGCCAGGATCGGAACGCCGTGGACCTTGGTCGCCTGCTCCAGGCGGGCAGCCACGTTCACGGTGTCGCCCAGGACGGTGAACTCGTAGCGCGCCTCCTCGCCGATGATCCCGCTGAACACCTCGCCACAATGGAGCCCGACCCCGATCTGCACCGTGGCGTCGTACTCGCCCTTGAGGTTCCAGCGGGCGATGACCGCGACCAGATCCGTGGCGAAGGCCACCGCCCGGGCGGCGTCGTCGGCTTGCGCCTCGGGCAGGCCGAACACCACCAGGGCGCCGTCGCCGATGAACTTGTCGACGACGCCGTTATGCAGCCGGGCCACGCGCATCACCCTCCGCCGGAACGCCGACAGGAAGGCCGAGAGCTGCTGCGGATCCAGGCGCTCGGCCAGGGCGGTGGAGCCGCGCATGTCGACGAAAGCGATGACCGCCTGCTGCCGCCGGCCGGCCCGCAGGCTGCCATCGTCGTCGGCCAGGCGCGAGACCAGCTCCTGGGGCAGAAAGCGGGACAGCCGGCGGCGGCGCCCGGCCTCCCGCATGGCCGAGACGGCAAACAGGATCAACACCAGGACGAGCCCCGCCAGGGCTGCCCAGATCAGCAGCGCGATCCGGGAGACTGCCGCCTCGCGCTGCTCCATCAGGGACGATTCCTGGGCCTCCATGCGGCGCACGACGGTGCGGATCTCGTCCATCAGGCGGCGCCCGCTTCCCTCGCGGACGAGGGTGCGGCTCGCCTCGGTGTCGCCGCTCCGGTGCAGGTCGATGGTGGCGCCGAGCTCGCCGAGTTTGTCCCGGATCAGCAGGATCAGGCCGTCGAGTTCGGCGCGCTGGCTGTCGTCGTCCCGGAGCAGATCGTTCAGCCGGGTGATCTCGCCGTTGACCTTGGACCGCCCATTTCGGAACGGCGGCAAAAAATTCTCGTCCTCGGTCAGCAGGTAGCCGCGCTGCCCGGTCTCGGCGTCCTGGACCGCCGAGAGCACCCGGCCGAGGCGGCCCTCGACCGCCAGGGCGTGACGGACGGCCTCGCTGCCGCGCTGCTGATAGACGGAGGCGCCCACCGCGATGCCCAGCATCGCCAGGATCACCGCGAGGCCGGCGATCATGCGGTCGACGGTCTTCGAGCGTGCGGGCAGATGCTCGATCACGTCCAGCGTGACCGAGACGTCCCGACGATTCCGGCGGCCGAGGCCGCTGGCCGGGTGGGCTGGCGCATGATCGCACTCTGCGCCGCGGGCACAGCGATCTCCTGTCTCAAAGGGTGGCGGCGGATGATCCGGAACGAGCCGACATGTGGGAGTGCCAGCACAAAAGACGGCTCCGGCGTTTGTTCCAGACCTCGCGGGTAAACATCACGGACGAAAGCGGTTTTCGGTCCGTGCTGCCGCAATCGTGATCCGATGTGCCCGCCCCCGCCGGATCCGTGTCATCGGGGCCATGCGCTCTGGACCGTACCCTCCCCCGGGACACTACAGGCCGAACATGCTCTGGGTCGGGGCGTGCAGCGTGAAGGCGTGACCTTCGTCGATCCAGCCGGTGCCGGCGTGGCCCTGCTCGATATAGGTGATCTCCGCGGCGCTGGACGCGTAGTAGTGGCGGCCGCTCTCGGTGTTGACGAAGCGCTCGATGTTCATCGCGGCCGATCCGGCCGCGGAGGGATCGCTGTAAGCCTCGAAGGCGACGCCGTCGTAGCGGTAGCCCGAACCGGAGCCGATCAGGCCGTCCCGTTCCGCCGCGCTGGCGGTGTAGAAATGGTCGCCGGTCGCCGCGTTGGTGAAGTGGAATACGTCCTCGGTGCCGACGGATCCGGTGGGGGCGGCCCAGCCGACCCCCTGATACGCGTAGGCCGGCTGGGACGTCTTGATCGCGTCCCGCTCCGCCGTGCTGGCCGTGTAGAGATGCTGGCCGGTGGACGCATCGTAGAAATGGAAGACCGGCTCCAGGCTCGCGCTCGTGCCGGTGTTCGGGTTCGCCTGGTAGGCGCGCAGGTAGTCGATGTTCATCTGGGCCGGGAACGGCGTCGACGCGTCGGCATCGCCCGGCCATGTCCCGCCGATCGCCAAGTTGGCGATCATGTACATGGGCTTGTCCAGGCTGGCGGGGGTGGGCGTGCGATAGACCTCCTGGCCGTCGAAGTAGAAGGCCAGGCTGTCCGGCCCCCAATCGACCCCGTAGGTGTGGAAGCCGTTGCTCATGTCGGCGACGTGCGACACGCCCTGGCTCACCGTGTGGTCGCCGGGGGTCTGGCCGGGCGCCAAGCTGTGCACGGTCGTGTAGAGCGTGCCGGGATCGTGCCCGAGCATCTCCATCACGTCGATCTCCGGGGGCCAGGAGCCGTCCTGCGACAGCAGCCAGAAGGCCGGCCACACCCCCTGCCCGGCCGGCAGCTCGGCCCGCATCTCGAAGTAGCCGTAGGTCTGGCTGAAGCTGTGGGAGGTGTTGATCATCCCCGACGTGTAGGGCTGGCCGCCGAGCTCCGAGAGCAGCGACGGGTCCGACGGCGCCGCCGTGATGGACAGGACGCCGTTATGGACGCTGAACGGGTTCGGCAGCGCCGCGGCACTCCCATCCGTGGGATGATCGGCCCGGACGTACCACTCCTGCTCCTGGTTGAACGGCCGCGTTCCGGTTGCGGTGACGTAGCTCCCCCATTGCGGGCCGCCCGCCGTGTCGAGGCCCGATGTCCCGTTCCAGAGGTCGAGGGTGTTGAACTCGGCGCTGTAGGTGAGGGTCGCGGTCTGGGCGAGGTTGTTCGGGTCGATCGGCATCGGGGCTGGCCTGTCGGTTCCGCCGCATCACGTCATGTATGCAATCAAGAGTTGCAAAATTCCTGCCGGCGGGGCGGGCCTATTTCTCGCGAAAGGCCCGGCGCGCCTGATCGACCAGGGGCTTGGTGAGGTACGACAGGACCGTCCGGTCGGCGGTCCGGATGAAGGCCTCCACCGGCATGCCGGGCATCAGCTTGGCGCCGTCGAGCCGGTTCAGCTCATCCTTGGTCACGCCCAGGCGCACGAGGTAGTAGAAGCTGCCGGTCCGCTTATCCTCGCTGACATCCGCCGCGATCCGGGTGACCCGGCCATTGAGCTCCGGCGTCGTCCGCTGGTCGAAGCTCGGAAAACGCAGGCCCGCGGCCTGGCCGGTCTGCAGCCGGTCGATGTCCTGGGGGGCGACCCGGACCTCGGCCACCAGGGAATCGGCGGTCGGCACGATCAGCATGATCGGCTCGCCCGGGGAGATCACGCCGCCGCGGGTATGGACCGCGAGTTCGTGCACGTAGCCGGTCTGCGGCGCGCGGATCTCGATGCGCTGGAGCTGGTCGAAGGCGGCGATCCGCTGCTCGGTCAGGGTCGCGGCCTTGGCGCGGTTCTCGGCCAGTTCCTTGGCGACGTCGCTGCGCAGGTTCTGCTCGAGCTGGATGATCTGCAGCTCGGTCTCCGAGACCTTGCCCTTGGTCTGGGCGATGTTGGCCACCAGGACCCCACGCTCGCCCTTGAGGCGGGACATGTCGCGCTGGAGGCTGGTGAGCCGGGTCAGCTGGATCAGGTTCTTCTTCCAGAGGTCCTCGACGCCCTCGTATTCCCGCCCGATGATCGTGGTCTCCTGCTCCTTGGCCGCGGCCTGCTCGACCAAGCCCTTGATCTCCTCGCGCAGCTGGCCGATCCGCTCGCGCAGCTGCGCCTTCTGGCCCTGGAGCGCGTCGCGGCGGAAGCGGAACAGCTTGCGCTCGCCGTCGACGATCCGGGCGACGTCGGGTCCCGCCCCGGCGAGATCGGCCGGGAAGACGGGCTCGTCGCGGCCGTCGCGCTCGGCCTCCAGCCGGGCGTTGCGGGCGGCGATCTCCCACAGGCTCTTGGTGACGCTGTCGTAGGTGGCCCGGGTGGTGGTGG
Organism: Methylobacterium sp. J-001; assembly: GCF_022829565.1. Classification (NCBI taxonomy): domain Bacteria; kingdom Pseudomonadati; phylum Pseudomonadota; class Alphaproteobacteria; order Hyphomicrobiales; family Methylobacteriaceae; genus Methylobacterium; species Methylobacterium sp. J-001. Next base: position 12,489 of record NZ_JAKSYN010000209.1, on the reverse strand, counting down.
CGTCGAGGCGGACCAGAAGGTCGCCGGCCTGGACGCGGGCGCCCTCCTGGATCGGCAGTTCGGCGACCACGCCGCCGGTGGGGTGCTGGACCTTCTTGATGTTGCTCTCGACCACCAGGGAGCCCGTGGCGATGATCGCCCCGGACAGTTCCGTGGCGGCCGTCCAGGCGCCGGTCCCGGTGGCCAGCACGATCACGGCGGCGACGCCGACGACGTGCCGCCGCAGTGAGCGCCGGGTCTCGCGGGTCGGGTCGGTCGGAACCTGCGCGCGCGTCATGCGACCCTCGTGGGTGTCTGTCGGGTCAGGGCGCCCAGTTGCGCCAGGACTTCGTCGCGGGGCCCGTGCAGCCGCACGCGGCCCTCGCCGAGAACCAGGATGCGGTCGACCGAAGCGAGCGCGCTCGGCCGGTGGGCGATCACCACCACGATGCCGCCCCGGGCGCGCACGCCCTGCACGGCGGCCGACAGGGCGCGGTCGCCGTCGACGTCGAGGTTGGAGTTCGGCTCATCGAGCACCACCAGGAACGGGTCGCCGTAGAGCGCCCGCGCCAGCGCGATCCGCTGGCGCTGGCCCCCCGACAGGCCGAGCCCGCCGGCGCCGACCCGGGCGTCGTAGCCGCCCGGAAGCCTCAGCACGACCTCGTGGACGCCCGCCGCCTTGGCGGCCGCTTGCAGGGCCTCCGGGTCCGGCGCCGGGTCGAACCGGGTGATGTTCTCCGCGATGGTGCCGTCGAACATCTCGATGTCCTGCGGCAGGTAGCCGACGGCGCGCCCGAGGGCGTCGGGATCCCACTGGTCGATCGCCGCGCTGTCGAGGCGGATCACCCCGCGGACCGGCCGGGCCAAGCCGACGAGCGCGCGGGCGAAGGTGGACTTGCCCGAGCCGCTGGCGCCGATCACCCCGAGCGCGCTGCCGGGGGCGAGGGCGACGTTGACGTCGTGCAGGATCAGGCTGTCGGTCCCGGGGGCGGCGATCGACAGGGCGGTCACGCGCACGCTCTCCCGGGGCGCCGGCAGTGGCGTCAGGGTCTCCGGCTCCCGCCGGGGCAGGAACGCCACGAGCCGGCTCCAGGCCTGCCGGGCGGCCGAGAACGACTTCCAGTTGGCGATGGCGAGGTCCACCGGCGCGAGCGCCCGGGCCGACAGGATCGTGGCCGCCAGCATCACCCCGGCGGTGGCCTCCTCGCGCACCACCAGGTAGGCGCCGAGCCCCAGGATCCCGGATTGCAGCACCGTGCGCAGCAGGCGCGCCACCGCGCCGAAGCCGATGGCGAGATCGTTGCTGGAGGTCGCGACGTCGAGGTTCCGGCGGGTCCGCACCTGCCAGAGATCGGCCACCCGCGACCGCATCCCCAGCGCGCAGAGCAGCGGCGCCGTCCGGTGCGCCATGTCGGTGAAGGACCGGCGCTCGCCGGCGACCCGCACGGTCTCCCGGGTGGTCTCGGCGGAGGCCCAGTCGGTCAGGACTGTCAGCACGCACAGGAACAGGGCGCCGGCCGCGATCGCCGCCCCGAGCCAGGGATGGAACAGGAAGCAGACCGCGATGTAGAGCGGAACCCAAGGCAGGTCGAAGAAGGCGGTGAGCGCCAGGCTCGACACGAAGCCCCGGACGGTGTCGAGGTCGCGCAGGGCCTGGGGGCCGTCGTCGCCGCGGGGCGTCTCGGAGCCGCGCTCCAGCAGGGTGCGGAAGATCCGCGGGCCGAGGCGCTCGTCCACGAGGCGACCGAACCGCGACAGGATCCGGGCGCGGAACACCTCGAACACGCTCTGGATCACGAACAGCATCAGGGCGATGCCGGCGAGCCCGACCAGGGTAGCGATGCTGCGGCTCGGCAGCACCCGGTCGTAGACCTGGAGCATGAAGATCGGGGCGGTCAGCATCAGTAGGTTGATCAGGCCGCTGACGATCATCACGGTGATCAGGGATGCGCGCCCGGCCCGGACGGCGGCCCAGAATTCCCGGCGCTTCGCAACACGCAACACGCGTTCGTCGGTCACAGGACCATCCCCCTGGAGACTCGGTGCGGCAAAAAAAACCCCCGCCGCGTGGGCGGCGGGGGGCTTGGCCGTCAGAGGCCGAGCAGGTGCAGGCCGCTCGTGGCGGTGTGCGGGGTCGGGTCGGTATGATGGACATCGGCATGGCCGCCGAGGTCGATCGTGGTGATCCCCAGATCGAGGCTCGCGTCATGGGAGGCCCCGGCCTCGCCCGCCCCGGCCGATGTCGCCGAGGCCGGGCTCAGGAGGTGCCCGACGAGGGAATCCGCGCCTCCGCCGGTGCTCTGCGGCAGCAGGATGCTGTCACCGGAGAGCAGGTTCGCGGTGGCGAGACTCGGCTGGTCGGCGCCCACCGCGATCGCGCTCGCCTGGACGAGGTGGGACGGATCCGCCGCGGGGGTGAGCACGGCGGCGTTGGCTAGGGGCGTCGTGGTGGTCGGGCCCGCGGCCACATCGATCAGCGGATGGGTGCCGGTGCCGCCGTGATCCGAGGCCCCGCCGGTCAGGCCGCCCAGCAGGCCGCCGACCGGGTTGCCCGCACCAGACCCGGAACCGCCCAGGACCGAGGTCACGGTTCCGAGCACGCCGTCCAGCAGACCGTCACTGCCCTGGCCGCCGGTGGCGGCACCCGAGAGGGCACCGGTCACCGACCCCAGCACGCCGCCAGCCGCCTCCGCGACATGCCCGACATCGCTCGCCACTTGCCCGGCCGCGGGGGCCGCACCACCGCTTAGCACTGCGCCCGGCAGGTTGACCGCGTCGGTCACGAGGTTGCTCGACTCGCCGAGCTCGCCGAGGCCGATGGTGTTTCCGAGGTTAATCACGGCGTGGACCGAGTCGTTCAGGACCGGCACGTCGTGGCCGACCTGCTCCAGCGTCGCGTGGACACCGTCGATCACGCCGTTGGAGACGGCCGCGACAGGCTGCAGCGGCGCGTTCGTCCCGAGCAGCGTTCCGGTTCCGACCGATTGCCCGCCGGTGAGGCCCTCGAGCAGGCCATCGAGGGGCGATGCGGAACCGCCGCCAGCATGGCTGCCGAGGAGGCCATCCACCGCGGACGTGACCGGAGCGAGCAGGTTGCCGCCCGGCGCTCCCGCACCGTCGCCGAGGCCGCCGGTGACACCGCCGAGCAAGCCGTCCAAGGGCGTCGTGCCATGACCGCCGAGCAGGCTGTCCACCGCGGAGGTGACCGGAGACAGCAGTCCGCTGGCCGAAGTACCGCCGCCGCCGCCGAGCAGGCCGTTGAGGGGTGTCCCGGCTCCGCCGCCATGGCCGCCGAGCAGGCCGTCCACCGTGGATGTGACCGGGGTCAACAGTCCGCCGGCCGAAGTACCGCCGCCGCCGCCGGTGAGGCCGCCGAGCAGGCCGTCGAGGGGCGTCCCGGCACCACCGTCATGGCCGCCGAGCAGACCGTCCACCGCGGAGGTGACGGGAGCAAGCAGACCGCCGGCCGGGGTGCCGGCTCCGCTGCCGAGACCGCCGACGATGCCGGTGACGCCCCCGAGCAGGCCGCCGGTGGCCTGGGTCACCGCGCCGACATCGCCGAGGATCGGCGACAGGGCCCCGAGGCCGTGTCCGCCCAGGAGCTCGGCCGGGAGCGAAGCCACGTCGGTCAGGAGGTTGCCGCCCTCACCCAGGTGGCCGAGGCCGAGGGTCTCGCCGAGATTGGTCAGGCCGTGGAGCGCGTCGTTCAGGAGCGGGATCGCGTGCCCGACATTCTCCAGAGTTGCATGGATGTCGAGGACCGCCGTGTTCGCGAGGTTGGTGACCGGGGCCAGCAGCCCGTCCGAGGACACCAGGCCGCCGGCATTGGCGACGCCGGTGAGGGAGCCGACCAGGGTATCGGCGGAGGCGAGGACGTGGCCGAGATCGGTCAGGACGGGGCTCGCCGCGGAGAGCCCGCCGCCGGTCAGGAGCGATCCGGGGAGCGCCAGGGTGTCGGTCAGCAGGTTGCCGGCCTCGCCGATATGACCGAGGCCGACCGTCTCGCCGAGCCCCGTGACCGCGTGGACCGGTCCGTTGAGCACCGGGATCTGGTGGCCGACATCCTCCAACGTGGTGTGCACGTCGAGGACAGCCTGGTTGAGGACGCTGGTCGCCGGGCTGAGGATCCCGCCGGCTCCGACGAGGCCGTTGCCGCTCGCCGGCACGGCCGTGACCGAGTCCAGCAAGGTCTCGGCGGCCACGCTGACGGCGCCGGCATCGCCGAGCAGGGCCGGGATGGCTGCGGAACCGGCCGGGTTGGCGGCGACGCTCGTCAGGTCGATGATCAGGTTGCCGGTCTCGCCGATATGGCCGAGGCCCACGGTCTCGCCGAGATTGGTCAGGCCGTGCAGCGGTCCGTTCAGCGGCGCGACCTCATGGCCGAGTCCTTCCAGCTGCGCGTGGGTGTTGAGCACGATCTGGTTCGCCGTGGTGCCGACCGCGTCGGGAAGCACCGATCCGTTCGCGTCGGCGGACCCGACATCGACGGCACCCTCGATGAGCGAGGCGATCGGGCCGAGGCTCGCGAGCTGGCCGGTGGAGAGGGCGGTCGAGGACAGGAGCGCGTCGGGGCCGACGAGCCATGCGAGCGAGCGCGAGGCGGGGCTGAGGATTGCGGCGGGAGATAGTGACATGAACACCTCCGGGTTCACCAGGCAACCCGCGATACAACCGTGAGTTGCAATGCGCGACGTCGGTAGGGAATACTGAGGCGGGCGATATTGAGTGGATCGCTGACGTTTCAAAGCACCGATCTTAGTCAAGATCAGCGTTGCGAGGGGCGGCGATCCTGTGATCGATAATATTGCTATTAATCAAGTACAGATTTGGCGGGAACAGGGGTCTGAACTTTGTCCGGCGGCAGATCCGCGTTCCCGCTGGCTCTTGAGGCGGTTCGCGCATCCGAATGCGTCGTGTGCCTGGGGGGTGAAGTCGACCTCGCGCAGCCGCTCGGCTCCGCGCGGGCGGATCCCGCGCCTGTTCACGCGCAGTGGATGGCCTGCGTGCTGCGGGCCCCGCGACGAGCAGCTCCGGGATTGCGGTTCCGGATGATGCTTTAACGCCGTCCCTGCGCGTCCGCCGGGCGCCAGCGGTCGAGCTCGCGGTCGATCGCGCCCTCGGTGCCGCGGAGGAATTCTGCCGCCGGAAGGCCGGGGGCGAGGGCGGCGAGGTAGCTGACCACGATGGTGCCGGCCCGCGTGGCCGCACCGCGGGGCCAGAACAGCCCCGAATTCACCGCCACCGGCACCACCGGCAGGCGCAGCCGGCCGTAGAGCAGCTCCACGCCGCGCTTGAACTGCAGCGGATCGCCGGCCCGGCCCCGGGTCCCCTCCGGAAAGATCAGCACCGAGCGGCCCGCCGCGACGGCCGCCTGGCTGCCCTCGATGATCGCCCGCAGGGCCTGGGTACCGTTGGTGCGATCGATCACGATCATCGGCGAGCGCCGCAGGAACCAGCCCACCACCGGGATCGCCAGCAATTCGCGCTTGGCCACGATGGCCACGTCGGGAACCAGCACCAGGAAGGCCAGGGTCTCCCAGGTCGATTGGTGGTTGGCCACGAGCAGGCAGGGCTCGGCCGGAAGGTGCTCGCGCCCCTCCTCGACGTAGCGCAGCCCGACGATCCGGTGCAGGCCCGCCAGGACCCCCCGCGCCCAGAGCCGCGCCGCTGTCCGGACTGGCCGCGCCGGCGCCCCAGCCAGGGCCAGGACCGCCAGCGGTGCGACGAACAGGGCCGTCCAGATGGTCCAGTATGCGACGAACAGGAGGGAACGGGTGTGCGCCAAGGTCGGGCCTCACGTCGAGCCCGGGGCGGGGCAGACCACCGCCATAGCGCCTCACGGATCGGGGTGCACGGCAATTCAGGCGGCTGCGAAAGCCTCAGGAGCCATCTTTTTCCGACCGTCAACGCGCACGGAGATCGACCGATCCGCTCCCGATGCATCAGCCCGGGATTTGGCGTACCCCTCCGCTGGCGCGATAGAGACCGTGCTCGGCAACCGATCGCACCGACGATCGCGCCGAATCCGAGAACGGCCGCCGCTGCATTGCGTTATCGAAGGGTTCGGTGAGCGGGTGGGACGCGAAGGAGACCGGATTGGCCAGGGTGACGGAGCGTGCGGGTGACGGGGGCGCTCTGTCGGACGAGCGGACGAACGGGTTGGATTCCATCGCGGGCGGTGGGGCGACGGGCGCCGTCATGCGCGCTGTCGACTGGTCGTCCTCGACCCTCGGCTCGCCCCAAGGCTGGCCCCACTGGCTGCGCGCCGCCGTCAGTCTGATGCAGGGCTCCGGCTTCCCGATGTTCGTAGCCGCAGGGCCCGAGCTGAGCTTCCTCTACAACGACGCCTATACCGGCCTCCTGGGTGGCAAGCACCCGACCGCGATGGGCGCGCCCTTGCGGCAGGTCTGGACGGAGATCTGGTCCGACATCGCGCCGTTCGTCGAGGCGACGCTGGCCGGCGAAGCGACCTGGGTCGAGAACCTGCCCCTGGTCATGAACCGCCATGGATATGCGGAAGAGACCTGGTTCACCTTCTCCTACGCGCCGCTCCGGGACGAGGCCGGCGCGGTGGCCGGCCTGTTCTGCACGTGCACGGAGACGACCGCCCGGATGCGGGTCGAGACAGCTTTGCGCGAGAGCGAGGCGCGGTTCCGCAACATGGCCGACCATGCCCCGGTCATGATGTGGGTGACCGGGGCCGACGGGGCCTGCACCTACCTCAACCGGCGCTGGTACGAGTATACCGGCCAGGCCGAGGCGGAGAGCCTGGGCCTGGGCTGGCTCGACGCGGTCCACCCGGACGACCGGGCCGCCTCGGGCCAGGCGTTCCTGGCCGCCAACGCCCGGCACGGCGAGTTCCGGGTCGAGTACCGCCTGCGCGGTGCGGATGGGCGTTATCGCTGGTTCATCGACGCGGCCCAGCCCCGTATCGGCGAGGATGGCGTCTTTTGCGGCTATATCGGCTCGGTCACCGACATCCACGACCGCAAGGCCGCCGAGGAGCGCCTGGTCGAGACCACGCGCCGGCTCGATGCCATCCTCAACAACACCTCGCAGGCGATCTTCCTGATGGATGAGCGCCAGCACTGCAGCTACATGAACCGCGCCGCCGAGATGCTCACCGGCTTCGCCCTGGAGGAGACCGAGGGCCGCGCCCTGCACGACGTGGTCCACCACACGCGGCCGGACGGATCGCCCTACCCGCTCTGCGAATGCCCGATCGACCAGGCCTTCCCGGAGAACGAGCGCGAGCAGGGCGAGGAGGTCTTCGTCCACAAGGACGGCTCATTCTATCCGGTCGGCTTCACCGCGAGCCCGATCCGGAACGAGCGCGGCGCGGCGATCGGGACGGTCATCGAGGCCCGCAACATCGAGGCGGAACTCCGCGCCAAGGCCGCGCTGGAGGCGTTCAACGCCACCCTGGAGCAGCGCGTCGAAGAGGAGGCCGCCCAGCGTGCGAAGGTCGAGGAGGCCCTGCGGCAATCGCAGAAGATGGAGGCGGTCGGACAACTGACCGGCGGCATCGCCCACGACTTCAACAACCTGCTCACCGGCATCTCGGGCAGCCTGGAGCTGCTGCAGACGCGCATGAGCCAGGGCCGGATGACCGACCTCGACCGCTACATGACCGCCGCCCAGGGCGCGGCCAAGCGGGCGGCGGCGCTGACCCACCGCCTGCTCGCCTTCTCGCGCCGCCAGACCCTCGACCCCAAGCCCACCGACGTGAACGCCCTGGTCCACGGCATGGAGGAGCTGGTCCGCCGGACTGTCGGCCCGTCGATCCATATCGAGGTGGTGGGCTCGGCAGGCCTGTGGCCTGCCCTGGTCGATCCGGGCCAGCTCGAGAACGGGCTCCTGAACCTCTGCATCAATGCCCGCGACGCCATGCCGGAGGGCGGGCGGATCACCATCGAGACCGCCAACCGCTGGCTTGACGACCGCGCCGCCCGGGAGCGCGACCTGCCGCACGGCCAGTACCTGTCTCTGTGCGTGACCGATACCGGGACCGGCATGCCCCCGGAGGTGATCGCCAAGGCCTTCGACCCGTTCTTCACCACCAAGCCCATCGGCCAGGGCACCGGCCTCGGCCTGTCGATGATCTACGGCTTTGCCCGGCAATCCGGCGGGCAGGTGCGGATCTATTCCGAGGTCGGACAGGGAACCACCGTCTGCCTCTACCTGCCGCGCTTCCACGGTGACATCTCCGCGGTTTCGGAGATGCCGGACCTCGCCGCGCCGCCGCGGGCCGAGCAGGGCGAGACGGTCCTCGTCATCGACGACGAGCCCTCGGTGCGCATGCTGGTGACCGAGATCCTGGAGGATCTCGGCTATCGGGCGATCGAGGCCGCGGACGGGCCGTCCGGGCTGAAGGTCCTGCAATCGGATGCGCGCATCGATCTGCTGATCACGGATGTCGGCCTGCCGGGCGGGATGAACGGCCGACAGGTGGCGGATGCCGCCCGCGAAACCCGTCCGGGGCTGAAGGTGTTGTTCATCACCGGCTATGCCGAGAATGCCGCCGTGGGCAACGGCTACCTGGATGACGGCATGCAGGTCCTCACGAAGCCCTTCGTGATCGAGACGCTGGCCACCCGCATCCGGGACATGATCGAGGCGTGAGGGCCTCGGCGGCGGGCGCGACGGCTGCGTCGCTGCCGGCGCTGACAAGGTCTGGTGCGGCCGCTACCGTGCGCGCCGCACCGATAGAGCGTGTGATAGCGGGGGAGCATTGAGCCAGCCGATGACCGATACCGACACGGCGTTCCCGACCAGCTCGGCGCCGCGGATCTCGACCGGCGTTCCCGGCTTGGACGACATCCTCTGCGGCGGCCTGACGCCGAGCCGCCTCTACCTGCTGGAGGGGACCCCCGGTACCGGCAAGACCACTCTGGCGCTCCAGTTCCTGCGCGAGGGCGCGGCGCGCGGCGAGGCGACGCTGTACGTCACGCTGTCCGAGACCGGCCAGGAACTGCGCGCCTCGGCGGCGACCCATGGGTGGTCGCTGGACGGCATCGAGGTCTATGAACTCGTCAACGAGATGGGGCTCGATCCCGACAGCGAGCAATCGATCCTCCACCCGTCCGAGATCGAACTCGGTGAGACCGTCCGGGAGGTCATCGCCCGGGTCGAGGCGCTGAAGCCCGAGCGGGTCGTGTTCGATTCGCTCTCGGAGCTGCGCCTGCTGGCCCAGAATCCGCTGCGTTACCGGCGCCAGATTCTGGCCCTCAAGCAGTTCTTCGCCCGGCGGGCCTGCACCGTGCTGATGCTCGACGACCGCACGTCGGAGACCGGCGACCTGCAGCTGCACAGCATCGCCCACGGGGTGGTCTCGCTGGAGCAGACGCTGCGCGAATTCGGATCCGAGCGGCGCCGGCTGCGCATCATCAAGATGCGCGGCATCAAGTACCGGGGCGGCGACCACGATTTTTCCCTCGAGACCGGGGGCATCCGGGTTTTCCCGCGCCTGATCGCCGCTGAGCATCATACGCCCTTCGACGCCAAGGTGCGCTCCACCGGGACGGGCGCGCTCGACCTGCTGCTCGGCGGCGGGTTGGTGCCCGGCACCAACACCTTGCTGCTGGGCCCGTCCGGGGTCGGCAAGACGACCACCGCCATCCGCTGCATGCTGGCGGCCCTGGAGCGCGGCGAGACCGCGACCTACTACCTGTTCGACGAGGGCCTCGCGACCCTGCTCGGGCGCGCGATCACCCTGGGCATGGACCTGACCCCGCATCTTGCGACCAAGCGCCTGACGATCACGCAGATCGATCCGGCGGAACTCTCCCCGGGTGAGTTCTCCAGCATGGTCCGGCAGGCCGTGGAGGAGCGTGGATCCAGTTTCGTGGTGATCGACAGCCTGAACGCCTACCTGCACGCGATGCCGGGCGAAGAGTTCCTCATCCTGCAAATGCACGAGATGCTGAGCTACCTGAACCAGCAAGGCGTCACGACGCTGCTGGTCCTGGGGCAGCACGGGGTGATCGGCGAGGTCCGCACCGATATCGATCTCAGCTATCTCAGCGACGCGATCCTGCTGTTCCGGTTCTTCGAAGCCAGGGGTGAGGTCCGCACGGCCTTGTCGGTGGTGAAGAGCCGGGTCAACGCGCACGAGCGCACCATCCGCGAGATGAAGCTGTCCGCGCAAGGGATCCAGGTCGGCGAGGCCCTGACGGATTTCGAGGGCGTGCTCACCGGCCTGCCCTCCTATCGCGGCTCGGTGGCGATGCTGACCGGCGACGCGCCGGCTGGCGGCGTCCGGTGATGGCCGCGGCGCCGGACGAGGAGTCCATCCTGATCCTGGCGCCGCGGGGGCGCGACGCCGCGGTGGCCGAGCAGGTGCTCGTGCGCGCCGGTGCGCAGGCCGCCATCTGTTCCGACCTCGCCGGTTGGCTGGGTGCTCTCCGGGCCGGGGCCGCCGCCGCCCTGGTGACCGAGGAGGCGCTCGGGGATGGCGATCTGGCCGACCTGTTCGCTTGGCTCGACGCCCAGCCCGCGTGGTCGGACTTCCCCTTCATCGTGCTGGCAACCCGCCAGCTCGGCCACCGCTCCGCGCCGGCGTCCCAGCGCCTCGCCCGGCTCGGCAACGTCGTCCTGCTGGAACGCCCGATCAACGCCGAGACACTGGTCAGCGCCACGGCCGCCGCCCTGCGGGCGCGCCGTCGCCAGTATCAGGCGCGCGAGCGTCTCCTGGAGCGCGAGCGTGACCGGGAGCAGCTCCGGCTCGCCAACGAGGGGCTGGAGCGGCGCGTGACCGAGCGGACCCGGGAGGTCGAGACCGCCCACGAGACCCTGGCCTTCGCGCTCGACGCCGCCGGGATGGGCTCCTGGGACCTTGATTATGGCACCGGCGCGTCCCGGCGCTCGCCCCGTTTCGACGCTGTCTTCGGCTACGACGCCCCCCAGTCGTTCTGGAGCCGGGAGACCTTCCTGGCCCATGTCGTCGACGAGGATCGCGGGGGCGTCGACCGGGCCTTCTCGACGGTCGGTGAGACCGGCCGGCTCGACCTCGAATGCCGCATCCGCCGGGTCGACGGAGCGGTGCGCTGGGTTGCCCTGCGGGGGCAGGTCAAGCACGACGCGACGGGCGCGGCGACCCGGATCGCCGGTATCCTGATGGACCGCACCGACCAGCACGTCACCGAGGAGGCGTTGCGCCAGGCCCAGAAGATGGAGGCGATCGGCCAGCTCACCGGCGGCGTCGCCCACGACTTCAACAACCTGCTCACCGTCATCGTCGGCGGCCTCGACATGGTGCTCCGGCGGCCCGAGCAGGTCGACCGGGTGAAGCGGCTCGCGGAAGCCGCCATGGGCGCGGCCCGGCGCGGCGAGCAGCTGACCCAGCAGCTCCTCGCCTTCTCACGCCGCCAGATGCTGCGGCCGCAGACGCTCAACCCCAATCGCCTGCTCCTCGATTTCCGGCCGCTCGCGGAGCGCGCTGCAGGCGGTGCGGTCGAGCTGGCCTTCGATCTCGATCCCGCTCTCGATCCGATCCGCATCGATCCGGCGCAGTTCGAGGCCGCGGTGCTGAACCTGATCGTGAATGCCCGCGACGCCATGGAAGGCCGCACCGGTCACACCCGGATCGCCGTGACGAGCCGCAACGCCCATCTCGGGACAGGTGCGGTGGCTGAGAAGGGCGTGGCGCCCGGGCCCTACGTGCTGGTCTCGGTGGCCGACACCGGCAACGGCATCGCGCCCGACAAGCTCCAGCGGGTGTTCGAGCCGTTCTTCACCACCAAGGAAGTCGGCAAGGGCACGGGGCTCGGCCTCAGCCAAGTCTACGGCTTCACCCGCAGCGCCAACGGCTTCGTCGAGATCGCCTCCGAGGTCGGGACCGGCACCACCGTGAACCTCTACTTCCCGCGCTCCACCGACCCGGCCGACGAGGAGACCGGGACCGGCGTGCTGCGTGCCATCCCCCTGCGTCGCGCCGGCGAGGGCGAGACCGTGCTGCTGGTCGAGGACGACGAGCAGGTGCTCGGGATGGCGGTGGAGAGCCTGGAGGAGCTGCGCTATCGGGTCATCATCGCCCGCAACGCCGCCGAGGCGCTGGCGCACCTGCGCGACGTGGAGCGGATCGACATCCTGTTCTCGGACGTGGTCATGCCGGGTGGCATGAACGGGTCCCAACTCGCCGTCGAAGCCCAACGGGTGCGCCCCGGGATCAAGGTTCTGCTCACCTCCGGCTACGTCGCCAATCTCGACGAGGGGCAGGTCATCGGCCACGGCGAATTGCCGGTTCTGAACAAGCCCTATCGCCGCGACGAGCTCGCCCGGTCCCTGCGCCTTGTGCTCGGGGGCGAGGGGCGCTGAGCCCCGAACGCAAAAAGCCGGTCCGCGTGAGCGGACCGGCTTGGTTGTGTCGTCGTGTCGGTGAGTTTGGTTGCGGGGACAGGATTTGAACCTGTGACCTTCAGGTTATGAGCCTGACGAGCTACCGGGCTGCTCCACCCCGCGCCAAGGTTGTGCGGCTGATCCGGTCTGGCTGTCCGCCTGTGTCGGGCGGGC
>NZ_JAKSYN010000201.1:0-10667 GCF_022829565.1 Methylobacterium sp. J-001 | reverse complement strand
GTCCCACCGATCATCTCAGCTCTCCGGGACCGGATTGACGCTGTCGTCGATCACGATATTGCCGAGCATGTGGCCTCCGGGCCTCTGCTGCGTCTGCATATAGGAGCGGTAGCGTTGGTCGTGAACGACCGAGTTGGGTCGTGAGCAGACTCTTGGCTTCACGCAGGAAAGATATGCAGCATCGCGCCGATCACGCCCATGCCGAACAGTGCCGCTGTAATGTACAGCCGCATCCAGCTTTCGCTATTGGTGGATGAACCGCTGTCGCCTTCAGGATCGTCAAACCAATCTGTCACACGGTCCTATCATGGCGGGTAAGTTGGGGAGCGGCCCTATGCAGGCTGCACGACGATGAGATAGCCTTGGCAGCGTCCTCCGGTTGCCTGCGGCCTTCGATCTGCTTGATCGCCTATGACGTGTTCACCAGCGGCATAACGACGTGCGTAAAGCTCGCCAGGCTAGCGCTCCGCACCGGGTGGAAAGGCTTGGCCTGAGCTTCGCAGTATCGTTTCAGATGCAGGCTCGCCTCGTGGCTGACACAGCTTACAGGGAACACCGCTAGATCCGCTTGCCCAACCAGCCCCGCCAATAGGCACAGGTTGTCCTCGATGCCGCCGTCGTGGTTGAGTAGCTTGCCGCCCCTGGCCTCCACAAAGCGGCGGAGATTGGCCACCTGACGCTGCCGGCCGCCGACATAGAGGATGATCCGCCCGTCGAGCCGTCCTGATGCTCCGTCATGGGCGATCTCTACGGTCGGCACATCCAGCTCTGCTTCAAGTGCAGCCAGTTCCCTTTCTATGGTTGACCGGCGGGCTATTTCCGCAGCGAGATCGGCGCTGAGGCGTTCGGCAGCACCAGTGAGCACCGCGAGCCGCTCCTCCAATGCGGTCGCATGCGCGGTCTCCCGGGCCAGCCGCACCTCCAGGCCGCGCGTTGACGGAGGTTCGACGACCGCAGTGACCGGGATGGGACGCTCGACCGCATTCTTCCTCGCACGTTCTCCGAGCTCGTCGCGCTCGCGCATAAGCGTCATGATGCGCTCGTCCCGTGCCGCGATCGCTTCATCCCGTCGGCCCAACTCCTCTTCGAGATGGCGCAGGCGGCAGATATCGGCCCGGTTCGACTGACCAACGAGGTGCGAGAGCATGTGCACCTCCCCGAAGATATCCTGCACCAGGGGCCAATCGGTCGCCGGATGGGTTATCGCCGCCCAGTAGGCACCCGGGATCTCGCCGCGCTCCAGTGAGATCTTCCATAGGGCACGTACTGCATCGGCCGTGTGGACTTCGTCGAAGCGCTCGACCTCTCGCTCGTGCCGCCGGTCCAGCGTCTTCTGCAGGAGACGACCGCCGCCATCCTTGCGGCCGGCGATCTGGACGATCTCGCCGTGCAGCCGGTGCTCGCTGATCGTCCGCGCGTCAGCCCGGCCGAGTTTGGCCAGGATCGCGCGAGCCTCGGCGTTGGTCAGACAGGTGCCGACGATCGAACAGTGCAGGTTCTCGGCAAGCTCCCAGATCCGATCGCGTGGCTTGTCAGCCGGGTCGACGGCGGGCGGCACGAATGGTGGGTGGCCGGCCGACGTGAGAGCGCGCAGGGCAGGACCGTCGAGGTAGGCATGTGGCGGCATCGGCGTCTCGGCAGGCGCTATATCCGATCAGATATAGCACTCTGTCCAAAAACAACTGGCTTGCCTAGGGGGAGGCCGTGGGCGGCTCGTCGTCCGCGTTCCGTTCAGAGGCGACGATCCGGTCGAGGAATGGGGCTGCAGCGCGATCGGCGGCACGCTCAATCGCGCGGTAGTGCGCTACGAGATCGGTTCCGAGGGCCGACAAGCGCGCGCCGCCCCCCGCCTTGCCACCGATCTGAGCCTCGACCACCGGCTGTCCGAACCCGCTGTTCATCGCCTCGATCAGCATCCACGCCCGGCGATAGGACATGCCGAGCGCCCGTCCGGCCGCGGATATCGAGCCGTGTTCGGCGATCATCTCCAAGAGCTGCACCTTGCCGGGACCGATACGGTTGCCGGGCCCGACGTCGATACGGATGCTCAGGCTTGCCATCGAACCTTCTTAAACACTCCACCCATCATCACAACGCGCCTCGCCACCGGTCGTAGCTGCGCAGGATTGAACCCTTCCCCACGCTGTATCCAAACGTATATAGCCAATCGCCGAGAGGGAGGCTCACCGAACCCTCTTCCATGCGCTCCTGGCTGAGCGGTCCTCCTTCAACGAGGTCGAGACGATGTTCCAGTGCACCGGCTACGCTGCCCAGAGCGCCGAGGCGCCGCTTGCGCCGTTCAGCTTCGAGCGTCGTGATCCGGGCGTATCCGACATCGAGATCGAGATCGTCTACTGCGGCGTCTGTCACTCGGACCTTCACACGGTGCGCGACGAGTGGGGCGGCACGCTCTACCCGTGCGTGCCCGGTCACGAGATCGTCGGTCGCGTCACTCGGGTCGGTGCCGAGGTCACGAGCTTCAAGCCGGGCGATCTGGCCGGTGTCGGCTGCATGGTCGCCTCCTGCCGCGAATGCCCCAGCTGTCGCGATGGGCTGGAGCAGTACTGCGAGCCGGGCTTCACCGGCACCTACAACGGCCCTGAGCCGCAGACCGGGGGCCACACCTTCGGCGGCTATTCGAGCCACATCGTCGTCGACAGCCACTTCGTCCTGCGCATCCCGGAAAACCTCGACCTCGCCGGTGTCGCCCCCCTGCTGTGTGCCGGCATCACCACCTACTCGCCGCTGCGTCACTGGAAGGTCGGACCGGGTCAGAAGGTGGGGATCGTCGGGCTCGGTGGCCTCGGACACATGGGCCTGAAGCTCGCCCACGCCATGGGTGCGCAGGTGACGCTGTTCACGACCTCGCCGGGTAAGGAGGCGGACGCCAAGCGCCTCGGGGCCGACGCGGTGGTGATCTCGAAGGATGCCGACGCCATGGCCGCGCTGGGCGAGAGCTTCGACTTCATCCTCGATACGGTCGCGGCCGAGCACGAAATTAACGCCTACCTCGCTCTGCTCAAGCGTGACGCTACGCTGGTCCAGGTCGGGGCGCCCGAGAAGCCGCTGCCGATGCAGGTGTTCAGCGTGATCTGGCGGCGGCGCAACTTCGCCGGCTCCCTGATCGGCGGGATCGCCGAGACCCAGGAGATGCTCGATTTCTGCGCCGAGCACGGGATCACCTCTGACATCGAGATGATCCCGATCGACCAGATCGAGACCGCCTATGCCCGCATGCTCAAGAGCGACGTGAAGTACCGCTTCGTCATCGACATGGCGTCGCTTTCGAAGGCGGCCTGAGCCCTCATCTCGACGTGCCTTCACCGCAGCCCCTCAAGGACCCACACCGTATGCGCAGTCTGATCCGCACCGGCCTCGCTGCCGCCGTGCTCCTCGCCGCCGGTGCGGCGCAGGCAGCAGACACCGCAACGGTCTTCGCCGCGGCCAGCCTGAAGAATGCCTTGGACAATGCAGGGAAGGCGTTCACTGCCCAGACTGGGGTCGAGCTCAAGGCGAGCTACGCCGCATCCTCGGCCCTCGCCCGGCAGATCGAGAGCGGGGCGCCCGCGGACCTGTTCGCTTCGGCCGACCTCGAATGGATGGACTACCTCGCCAAGAAGAACCTCGTCCGGCCGGAGACCCGGGTGAACCTGCTCGGCAACCGCCTCGTCCTGATCGCACCGAATGACACCAAGGAGAGCACGGTCGCCTTCACCCCGGAAGCGTTCGCGAAGGCGCTTGGCCCGGACGGTCGGCTGGCCACCGGCGAGGTCAACTCGGTGCCGATCGGCAAGTACGCCAAGGTCGCCTTCGAGAAGCTCGGCCTCTGGGGTGGTGTCCAGCCCCGTCTCGCCCAGAGCGACAACGTGCGAGCTGCTTTGGCGTTGGTCTCGCGCGGCGAGGCGCCCCTCGGCGTGGTCTACGAGAGCGATGCCCGATCGGATCCCGGCGTGAAGGTTGTGGGCGTGTTCCCTGCGGACAGCCACCCGCCGGTGGTGTACCCGTTCGCGGTCACCGTGGATGCAAAAGGCGAGGGCGCGCAGCGCTTTCTGGACTACCTCCGAAGTGCCGCGGCCAAGCCGTTCTTTGAGGCCCAGGGCTTCAGCATCATCGATGGCGGCAAACAATAGGCGGCCTCTAGACGGCCCGGCAGGAAAGCGAACGTCGTGAAGATCAGCGCACGCAACGTCATCAAGGGCACGGTGGTCTCGGTCGACAAGGGCGCCACCACGGCGCACGTCAAGATCGAGATCAGCCCCGGTCAGGTGGTCACCTCCTCGATCACCAACGAGGCGGTCGACAGCCTGAAACTCGTGGTCGGTGGCCAGGCCTACGCGGTGGTGAAGGCCTCCGACGTCATGATCGCGGTCGACTGACGATGATCTTCTCCCGCGCCATCTTTGCTACCGGACTGGTAGCCATCTCGGTCAGTGCGGCTATGGCCGAGGACGCCCCGGCCTGTGCAACCTTCGCATGGTCGGTCGCGCGGGAGCAAACCGCCTTCGCAGAGCCGAACCTGTCCGCTCTGACATCCGGTTCGGCTCTGCCGAGGGAGGCTGTCGCGGCGCAGCTGACGCTGAAGCCGGCTGCGGAGATCGCGCTACCCGTCCCGTCCGAGAGACCAGCGAAGCCCGATACGTTCTCAGGCTTCGTGACGGCCACGGTACCGGCTGCGGGTACCTATCAGGTGACGCTCTCGGACGAGGCCTGGATCGATGTCAGTCAGGATGGCCGCTCGACCCTGAAGCCTGCGGCCCACAGCGGCAAGGCGGGTTGCCCAGGCGTACGCAAGAGCGTGCGTTTTGCTCTCGATGCCGGCCCGGTGACGATCGAGATTAGCCGTGCAGCGCACCCACAGATCAAGCTCGACTTCCTCAAAGCCGAGTAGCCATGCGCTGGCGCAGCGAGCCCTTCACGGTTCGCTGATCGGTCCGAGTTCGTGGCGGGCGAGGATCGCCTGGCCTTTCTCGGAGACGAGGAACAGCGCGAGTTGCATCGCGTCCGAATTGTCGGTCAGCAGCGCCATGCCGTAGGTCGCCGGCACGGATAAGTTCGGCGGCAGCTGGATCAAGCTGAGGCCAGGGGCCTCCTTCATCGTGCCGCCCTGGCCGCTGCAGTAGTACAGCAGGGCGTCGGCGTTGTTGCCGAGGAACACCGTCGCGCTGGGGCTTCGCCCGGCCATGGGCACCATTGTATTCGGCGAACCCAGTAGCTTCAGCGCCTTCTTATCCAGCGTCGCCTTGGCACCGGGGTGGACGGCCTCGGCCCGGTCGAACACGGCTTGAGCGTAGTCGCCGCCTGGATCAGCGCCGGGCGTCGAGGTCGCGAGTCGCAAATCGGGCTTGAGCAGGCGGTCGAGGATGTTGTCGGGCGACAGGCCGAGGTCGGCACGGGCGAGTACGCACAGCTTGTTGCGAGCGAACGGCACGACAGCTTTAGCCTTGCCAGCCTCCACAAGACGACGCGGTCCAGCGAGGTCGGCTGAGAGGTAGAGATCCGCCGTCTCGCCGCCTTCGAGGCGCTGCCGCAGCAGCCCTGCAGGTCCGAAGGTCGGGGCGGCCACGGCTTCGGCAGGCAGGCCGGCGGCGGCGATCACGTCCTTGAGCGCAGCCACGAGACTGCCGGCGGCGTAGACCCGAACTGGTTCCGCTCGTGCAGCGGACACGGGCACCACGGCGAGGGCACCGAGGAGTGCGACGCGGCTGAGGAGGCGAGGGGAAAGCGAAAAGCGCGCGAGGGACAACAGCAACTCCAGACAACGCGGCATCGTTATATCCGGACGGATATAGCCAATATAAGACCAACGTCATCCCCGCAGTGAAGCCGAGCGCGTGACCGCTTGGTCAGCCCTCAGTTTCGAAATCACCCGCCTGCGGTGGGGCGATTGGCGTGAACAGGGTCCGGTCAGGCTTCAGGTCGAGGAGCGGTGTCCCATCCAGGCAGTCGAGGCCGCGCACCGTCAGAATGTTGCCCTCGATCGACACGAGCGTGACGATCGATGTGCCGATCGGGTTCGGTCGCACCGGCGAGCGCAACGCGAAAGTACCCCGCGTCGTGCCATCGTTAGCTGGCTCTGACGCACGAGGTCACGTCGGGACGCATTGAGCCAGTACAGCACCTCGATCCGAGCGAAGACCGCCACTCCGTCGAGAGCTGCGACCCAAGGCTCGAACAGCTCGATGCGGCAGGACGGACCGTCCAGCCTACCTTGCCGCGGGCAAGCGAGACGATCACTCCAGGATGTGTGGATACGGCCGATATAGACCAATCCAGCATCATTGGCCTCGGGCGCGGCGACTGCGATTTCGCCGGCTCTGATTTCATTGAGGCGCACCATGGAGGGCTTTCTCCCATGGACGCCTGACCCACGCTACCGGGTTCGCGCCAGCACCGAAACGCCTAACTACACGGGCGGGATGTTCGTTCGATTGCGAAATCATTGGCCATGGGCCGGCGCTCGCGGTGTCCAGCTCCCCCGCAACGCACCAACCCTACACGACCGCCCGGCCAAGGCTCCACGGGTAGGCGTCAGGGAACTGGCCTGCGCCCGCCTGTCGTCGCGTACTCACCCTTCCGCACGCCGTGCAGTGTCGCGAACGCTTCGGGTGCGCCGACGAGTGAGACAGCCTCCATAGCCATTCCGACCTGGTTGTCATCCACAGGCAGCCATCAGCAAGGCCGGAACTCGCCTATGCCGCGGTCGTTGACCCCTCAGATTGGATCTGTTCTAATTCGTAACAGAGCGGACCGACCGTCAGATAGGAGCACCGATATGACCAGCGCGCACTGCGACAGCTGCAAGTTTTTTGACGAGCACAAGGGCAATGGTGCTTCTGCGCAGGGCGATGCCGGTCTGTGCCGGTTCAACCCGCCTGTGAGCCAGCCGGCGCCGGAGTCGAAGGGCCTGTGGCCGGTCGTGTCGCCAGAGGACTGGTGTGGTCACTTCACCGCAGAGATGACTGCCGCCGAGTAAACCACTCTCGTCGCATCCCCTCAGGGGAACGTAGGGCCAGCCTTCGGGCTGGCCTTTTTTATTGCCGTGTCGTCAGGGCTGCGGATCAGCACAAGACGGGATTTCACACCGGCACAACGTCCATCCAAACCGCCAAGGTCCAGCACGGCCGTTCCATTCAGCTTGCCCTATTAGAACACAACGACAGGTAGCACTAACAGTAGTGTCGGATATTGGATCGTTTTTCTTACATCGGCAGCGGCGCTACGTACCGTTGAGTTCCGATAGGGCAAGCTCAATGGAACTGCATAGCCGGAACTTGACCTTGCCATCGATGATCGACGGTATGAGACCGCTCTTTTGGTTTGGTTGGGGTTGTGCCGCAGTCGTCCTGCCGTTTGCGCGACCATAAGGTTTCTGGGTCGTGCTTGGCGCTCGTAGACGAAGGCGCTACAGGCCGTACGGATGACCTCGACCGCGATCGATGGGTTTGCGGCCGAGCTGATGCCGTCCCACCCCGGCTTTCCCCCGCCGGACCGCAACCTATCCAGGATCAGCCTGCCCACCCGTGCTGGTGGCCGGTCGGAGAGATGCCACCTGCCCCTAAATCCTGTCGGCCGGGCATCTTGATGTCCCTGACCACCCGCATCCTGCTCCTCGTGCTGCTCGCCCTCGCCCCAGCACTCGCAATCCAGGGCTACAACGAGGGTGACCTGCGCGCCGCGCGTGACGAGGCCGTGCGCGCCGACACGATGGCGACCGCCCGGGCCGTCGCCGATGACTTCGCCCAGCTCGCCGACGGCGTCCACCAAGCGCTGGACCTCGTCGGCGAGGACCCGAGCGTGCGCAGCCTCGACGCCGTCCCGTGCACGGACTATCTCCGCCGTGCCGCCGCCCGGCTGCCGCACATCCTGTTGCTGGCTCTGGCCCGCCCGGACGGATCGCTCGCGTGCAACAGCGTCGGTTCGCAGCCCAGCGCCTACTCGAACGCCGAGCGCACCTATCACCGCCGCGCCCTGGCCGAGGGCGGCTTCGTCATGGGCGGCTACGCGCGGGGGACTGCGACCGGTAGGGCTTCGGTCCACTTCGCCCAACCCCTGCGCAGCGCGGGCGGGGCCATCGACGGCGTCCTGGTCGCGGCGGTCGATCTCGATTGGTTGTCGCAGTACCTGCAACAGGAACTGCGGCTGCCGAGCACGTCGCTCACCATCGCTGACGAAGACAACGTCATCATCGTACGCAAGCCGGATGGGACCGACTGGGTCGGCAAGCCAGTCCCCGCCGAGCGTATGGGGCTGCTGGCGAGCCGGGGCGAGGGTGTGCGCCTCGATTTCGGCATCGACGGGCGTGCGCGCATCCTCGCCAACGTCCGCCCGCGGGGGATGGCGGTGCGGGCCTGGGTCACGGTCGGGCGCGACCGCGACGTCGCCTTCGCCGACGTCGATGCAGCGGCGCACCGAGGCTCGATCCTCATCGGGCTGGGTGTGGCGATGGCCCTTGCCGCGGCCCTCGTGGCCGGGCGCCTGTTCATCCGTCGCCCGTTCGACCGCCTACTGTGCGCCTCCACCGCTTGGCAGACGGGCGACCTGACCGCGCGGACCGGTCTGGGCGGCGCCAGCGAGTTTGGGCGGCTCGGGGACAAGCTCGACGCGATGGCCGCCTTGCTCCAGCGCAACGAGGGCGAGCTGCGCGAGGAGATCCGGCGCGGGCATGCCCTGCAGGAGCGGCAGGTGACGATGCTGCACGAGCTGAACCACCGGGTGAAGAACACGCTCGCCACCGTGCAGTCGCTGGCGCGCCAATCGGCCAAGGGCGGTGAGGGACAGGCGGTGCAGCTCGAAGCGCGCATCCTGTCCCTGTCGAAGACCCACGACCTGCTCACCCGTGAGGACTGGAGCGGCGCCACCTTGAATGAGGTGTTGGAGAACGAGCTGTCACCCTACCGCGCCGGGTGTGACCACATCGTCCTCGACGGGCCCGAGGTGGCGCTGCCGCCGCGCCACGTCCTGGCGCTCGGCATGACCGTGCACGAGCTGACGACCAATGCAGCCAAGTACGGGGCGCTGTCGACGGCGGACGGTCGGGTCGAGGTGAGCTGGCGGGTGGATCGAAGCGAGACGGGGGCGGCGTGGTTACGCCTGACCTGGCGGGAAAGCGGCGGTCCGGCCGTCGCCCCACCGGCGCGCCGCGGGTTCGGGACGCGGCTGATCGCCGGCGGCGTCGGGCGCGAGCTGGCCGGGGACGTCGATCTGGATTTCGACGTGGACGGCCTGCGTTGCCGGATCGATGTGCCGCTGGCCGAGATCGGCAGCCGTATGCTCGCGCCGACACAATAGCCTCACCCTGTCGGTGAGGGCGGTAAGCCGCCAGATCCGCGTACCTGTGTCGCCCCGAAGATGAACACATCCGAAGTGGTGACGATCGAGATTAGATTAGGTCGCCGGGCCAAAGGCTTGGCGGGCTGTGGATGTCCGGGCTACAGCTCAGCCCGGTCCACCGAGGCCGCGCCGTGCATCTTCCACCCGCCGCCCTCCTCGGACGCATGACGACCGCCCCTCCCAAGCCCGATCACCTGCGCGCCCTAGCCGCCTACGCGGTCATGGGCACGCCACCGGAGAAGGGGTTCGATGA
Organism: Methylobacterium sp. J-001; assembly: GCF_022829565.1. NCBI lineage: Bacteria > Pseudomonadati > Pseudomonadota > Alphaproteobacteria > Hyphomicrobiales > Methylobacteriaceae > Methylobacterium > Methylobacterium sp. J-001. The sequence goes on along the minus strand of NZ_JAKSYN010000201.1, from coordinate 1,084 downwards.
CCTCGCCAGGATCGCGGCCCTGCTGTGCGGGGTGCCGACCGCGCTCGTGACCCTGGTCGACGATCAGCGCCAGTTCTTCAAGGCACGGGCGGGCTTCGACGGTGGATGCGAAGCACCGCTTGATGTCGGGTTCTGTCCGCTGGTGGTCAGGGCCGAGGCGCCGCTCATCATCCGTGACACGCGCGAGGAGGGCCATGCTGATAACGCGGCCGTCGCCGAGGGCGGGGTCCGCTTCTACGCCGGCATGCCGCTGCGAACCGCCGCCGGCGCGGTGCTCGGCACGCTGTGCGTGCTTGATCGGCAGCCGCGCCCGGAGGGACTGACACCGGGGCAGTCCGAAGGATTGGAGCGGCTGGCCGAACAGGTCGTCGACCAACTCGAACTGCGCCGTGCCCTGAGCGAGCGCGAGCGCCTGCTCACTGAACAGCGGGTGGCGACGCAGCAGCGACGCACCTACAGCCAGACCCAGGACGCGATCGCGGCGAGCGGCGGCGATCTCGACACCATCCTCGACGCCCTGATCGAAGGGGCTATGGGCGCCGTGCCCGCGGCCGAGGGCGGCGTCCTGGAATTACTCGCCGGCGAGGAGCTGGAGTACCGCACCGTCGGCGGAACCCTGACCCAGCATCGGGGCGTGCGCGTGCCGCTGGACGGCAGCACGTCCGGCGCCTGCGCCCGGGCCAACGAGCCAATCCTGCTGGCCGATGCTCTGCTCGACCCGCGGGTGAAGGCCGATCTTCGCGCGCTCATAGACCTTCGCTCGGCCGTGCACGCGCCGGTCAACCGTGGCGGCAAGGTGCTCGGCGTGCTCAAGCTGCAGTCGAGCAAACCCGACGCGTTCACCGACTACGATCTCCAACTGGTCAGAAACTTCGCCGGCTTGGCCACCGTCGGGCTGACCGAGGCGAGCGAGATCGCGGCGCAGCGCGCGGTGCGGGCGAGCGAGGCGCGCTACCGCGCCGTGTTCGAGAGCGCGATCGACTACGCGATCATCGTGCTCGATCTGAAGGGGAACGTCATCGACTGGAACGCCGGCGCTACCCGGATCCTGGGCTGGACCCCGAGCGACGTCTGCGGGAAGCCT